>NZ_JBRRCR010000094.1:0-15373 GCF_056759115.1 Stenotrophomonas sp. STEN087
GTCAGCGTGGCCCGGGCAATCGACGTGGGCGTAGTGACGGGTGGTGGATTCGTATTCGACGTGCGCGGTCGAGATCGTGATACCACGAGCCTTCTCTTCCGGAGCGGCGTCGATTGCCGAGTAATCCTTGAACTCGCCGCCGAAGCGCTCGGCGCCGATCTTGGTCAGCGCGGCGGTCAGCGTGGTCTTGCCGTGATCGACGTGACCGATGGTGCCGACGTTGACGTGCGGCTTGGTGCGCTCGAACTTACCCTTTGCCATTGTTGTATCCCTTGATTGTCGTAAGTGTTTTCAGGAGAGGCTGAGCGAGGCTCAGCCCTTCTTCATGACGGCTTCGGCGATGTTGTTCGGCGCCGGCTCGTAATGGTCGAATTCCATGGTGAAGGTGGCGCGGCCCTGGGTCTGCGAACGCAGCGCAGTGGCGTAACCGAACATTTCACCCAGCGGGATCATCGCGTTGATGATCGAAGCGGAGCCGTCACCAGTGGTGTCGGAACCCTGCAGCACGCCGCGACGACGGCTCACGTCGCCCATCACGTCACCCTGGTAATCCTCCGGGGTCACGATCTCGACCTTCATGATCGGCTCCAGCAGCACCGGCTTGGCCTTGGCGAAGCCCTGCTTGAAGGCCATCGACGATGCCAGCTTGAACGCCATTTCCGAGGAGTCGACGTCGTGGTACGAACCGAAGACCAGCTTGACCTTCACGTCCACCACCGGGAAGCCAGCCAGCGGACCGCTGGTGATGGTTTCGCGCAGGCCCTTTTCGATCGAAGGAATGAATTCCTTCGGAATCACGCCGCCGGTGATGTCATTGATGAACAGGAAGTCGTCCTTGATCAGCGGAGCGATCTTCGCATCGGCGCGGTCTTCAGCGGTGATCGGCGACAGCTCGATCACGACGTGACCGTACTGACCCTTACCGCCGGACTGCTTGGCGTGCTTGTAGTCCGACTTGACGTCGGCCAGGGTGATGGTTTCGCGGTAGGCAACCTGCGGCGCGCCGACGTTGGCTTCAACGTTGAACTCGCGCTTCAGGCGGTCGACGATGATGTCCAGGTGCAGCTCGCCCATGCCCGAGATGATGGTCTGGCCGGATTCTTCGTCGGTCTTGACGCGGAACGACGGATCTTCCTGCGCCAGACGGCCCAGGGCCAGACCCATCTTTTCCTGGTCCGACTTGGTCTTCGGCTCGACAGCCATCGAGATCACCGGTTCCGGGAACGTCATGCGCTCCAGGATGATCGGCTGGTCGATCGAGCACAGGGTGTCACCGGTGGTGGTGTCCTTCAGGCCCACGGCAGCGGCGATGTCACCAGCCAGAACTTCCTTGATTTCTTCGCGGTTGTTCGAATGCATCTGCAGGATGCGGCCGATGCGCTCCTTCTTGCCCTTCACCGAGTTCAGGACGGTGTCGCCACCGTTCAGGGTGCCCGAGTAGACACGGAAGAAGGTCAGCGCGCCGACGAACGGGTCGGTGATGATCTTGAAGGCCAGCGACGAGAACGGAGCCTTGTCGTCGGACTTGCGGGTCATGGCGACGTTTTCGTCATCCACGTCGGTACCGGTCACGTCCGGCACGTCGACCGGCGACGGCAGCAGCTGGATCACGCCGTCCAGCATGGCCTGCACGCCCTTGTTCTTGAACGCCGAACCGCAGTACATCGGGACGATTTCGGTGGCCAGGGTACGGGTACGCAGCGCGTTGATGATTTCAGCCTCGGCCAGCTCTTCGCCGCCCAGGTACTTTTCCATCAGCTCTTCGCTGGCTTCAGCCGCGGTTTCGATCATGAAGGTACGGGCTTCTTCAGCCTTTTCCTGCAGGTCGGCCGGGATGTCGCCGTATTCGAACTTCATGCCCTGCGAGGCTTCATCCCAATGGATGGCCTTCATCTTCAGCAGGTCGACGACGCCCTTGAAGCCGTCCTCGGCACCGATCGGCAGCTGCATCGGCACGGCGACAGCGCCGAGCTTGGCCTTCAGCTGGTCACGGACCTTGTAGAAGTTGGCGCCGGTGCGGTCCATCTTGTTGACGAACGCAATGCGCGGCACCTTGTAACGGTTGGCCTGGCGCCACACGGTTTCCGACTGCGGCTGCACGCCACCGACGGCACACAGCACGAACACCGCGCCATCGAGCACGCGCAGCGAACGCTCGACTTCGATGGTGAAGTCAACGTGCCCGGGGGTGTCGATGATGTTGAAGCGGTGCTCCGGCAGGGACTTGTCCATGCCCTTCCAGAACGCGGTGGTGGCAGCGGACTGGATCGTGATGCCACGCTCCTGCTCCTGCTCCATCCAGTCCATGGTGGCGGCGCCGTCGTGCACTTCACCGATCTTGTGGCTCTTGCCGGTGTAGAACAGGATGCGCTCGGACGTGGTGGTCTTGCCGGCATCGATGTGAGCCATGATGCCGAAGTTACGGTAACGCTCGATGGGAGTGGAACGGGCCACGGGGAGCCTCTCAGATTTCTTGGATTTCGGATGGCCGAACGCCGCCTTGCGGCGGCCTTCGGATTGGCGCAGCCCTTCCGGGGCCGCGAGGCAGCACCGATGTGGTGCTGCCCTGCCTGTTTTACAAGGCCGTCAAACTCACCAGCGGTAGTGGGCGAAGGCCTTGTTGGCTTCGGCCATGCGGTGGGTTTCTTCGCGCTTCTTGATGGCGCCGCCACGGTTTTCCGAGGCGTCGATCAGTTCAGCAGCCAGCTTCTTCGGCATGGTGTTCTCACCACGCTTGCGCGCGGAGTCGATCAGCCAGCGCATGGCCAGGGCCATCTTGCGCGATGCACGCACTTCGACCGGCACCTGGTAGGTGGCACCACCGACACGGCGCGACTTCACTTCGACCGCCGGAGCGACGTTGTCCAGAGCCTTCTGCACCAGCTCGATCGAGTTGGCGTTCTTCTCGGCGATGACGTCCATGGCACCGTACACGATCTTCTCAGCGACGGACTTCTTGCCGCTCAGCATGACCATGTTGATGAAACGGGCGATGGTCTCGCTTCCGTGCTTCGGATCCGGCAGGACGGAACGCTGCGGAGTATTACCCTTACGCGACATAGTGGTCTCTCCTTATGCCTTCGGACGCTTGGCGCCGTACTTGGAACGGGCCTGGCGACGCTTGGCAACGCCGGCGGCGTCGAGCGAGCCACGAACGGTGTGGTAACGCACACCCGGCAGATCCTTGACGCGACCGCCACGGATCAGGACCACGGAGTGCTCCTGCAGGTTGTGGCCTTCGCCGCCGATGTAGGAAATGACTTCTTCCTGGTTGGTCAGGCGGACCTTGGCAACCTTGCGGAGAGCCGAGTTCGGCTTCTTCGGGGTGGTGGTGTAAACGCGCGTGCAGACGCCACGGCGCTGCGGGCACTTGTCGAGCGCCGGCGAGGCACTCTTGTACGTAGTAGCTTGCCGCGGCTTGCGGACCAGCTGGTTGATCGTCGCCATCAGTAGGTTCTTCTGATTGGTGGCCGGAAATCCGGCCAGAGATGCGGAAATGTTAAAGCAGGCCAAAATTCTGGCCTGCTGAGACAGACGATTGTAGCAACCTGTCAGGAAAGCAGTCAAACGCCTCCTGTCAAGCCCGTTCCTGATCCTGGAACGTTACTGGGGAGCCTCCGTGCACCCCGTTCAGGTTGGTCGAGTGGATCGCGGACGATCCCCCTGCCCTTTCCCAATCCCGTCGATGGACCGACGGGGTGGTCCGGCCTCGCGGCCGGACCTGATACCTCATTCTTCGCCAGACGCCTGTTCAGCTTCGGCTTCGACGGCCGGAGCTTCAACGGCTGCCGGGGTGCCGGTCAGGGCCTGCATCTCCGAGTCGGTGAGACCCGAAGCGCCGCGGCGGCGGCTGCTGTGGTACGACAGACCGGTACCGGCCGGGATCAGGCGGCCGACGATGACGTTTTCCTTCAGGCCGCGCAGGTTGTCCTTGGTGCCGCGGACGGCAGCTTCGGTCAGCACGCGGGTGGTTTCCTGGAACGAAGCGGCCGAGATGAACGATTCGGTCGCCAGCGATGCCTTGGTGATACCCAGCAGGACCGGATCGAAGTGCGCCGGCAGCTCGTTGCGGGTCGACAGGCGCGCATTCTCCTCGATTACGCGCTGGCGCTCCACCTGTTCGCCGTTCAGGAACTTGCTGCTGCCCTGGTCGGTGATCTCGACCTTGCGCAGCATCTGGCGGGTGATGACCTCGATGTGCTTGTCGTTGATCTTCACGCCCTGCAGGCGGTACACGTCCTGGATTTCCTTCACCAGGTAGGCAGCCAGCGGTTCGACACCCAGCAGACGCAGGATGTCCTGCGGGCTCGGCTCGCCGTCCACGATGGTTTCACCCTTGGTGACATGCTCGCCTTCGAACACGATGACCTGGCGGTACTTCGGGATCAGCTCTTCGTGTTCCGAACCATCGGTGTCCTTGATGATCAGGCGCTGCTTGCCCTTGGTGTCCTTGCCGAAGCTGATGATGCCCGAACGCTCGGCCAGCACTGCCGGATCCTTCGGCTTGCGGGCTTCGAACAGATCGGCCACGCGCGGCAGACCACCGGTGATGTCGCGGGTCTTCGACGCTTCCTGCGGGATCTTGGCGACGACGTCGCCCACGCCCACTGCGGCGCCGTCCTGCAGGTTGACGATCGAACGCGGCGGCAGCAGGTACTGCGCCGGCAGATCGGTGCCCGGGATGGACAGGTCGTTGCCCTTGGCGTCGACGATGCGCACGATCGGGCGCAGGTCCTTGGCCTGGGCACCACGACGCTTCGGATCGGTGATTTCGCGCGACGCCAGGCCGGTCAGCTCGTCGGTCTTCTCGATGACGGTGATGCCGTCGACGAAGTCGATGAAGCGGATGAAGCCGGCAACTTCCGACACGATCGGGTGGTTATGCGGATCCCAATTGGCCACGGTCTGGCCAGCCTTGATCGCATCACCGTCCTTCGAGGTGATGGTCGCACCGTACGGCAGCTTGTAACGCTCACGCTCACGGCCGTGGGCATCGAGCACCGAGATTTCGCCCGAACGCGACACTGCCACCAGCGAGCCGTTGGCGTGCTCGACCGACTTGAGGTTGCTGAACTTGACCGAGCCGGTGGTCTTGACGGTGATGTTGTCGACCGCAGCAGCTCGCGACGCCGCACCACCGATGTGGAACGTACGCATGGTCAGCTGGGTACCCGGCTCACCGATGGACTGGGCGGCGATGACGCCGACCGCTTCACCGATGTTGACCAGGTGACCACGGGCCAGATCGCGGCCGTAGCAGCGCGAGCAGACACCGAAGGCCGATTCGCAGGAGATGGTCGAGCGGACCTTGATGGTCTGCACGCCGGCATCTTCCAGCTTGGCGACCCAGGCTTCGTCCAGCAGGGTGTTGCGGATGACGATCGGATCTTCGTCGTTGCCCGGCAGGAACACGTCCTCGGCAACCACGCGACCCAGCACGCGATCCTTCAGCGGCTCGACCACGTCGCCGCCTTCCACGATCGGGGTCATGATCAGGCCTTCGGTGGTACCGCAATCCACTTCGGTGATCACCACGTCCTGCGCGACGTCGACCAGACGACGGGTCAGGTAACCCGAGTTCGCGGTCTTCAGCGCGGTATCGGCCAGACCCTTACGGGCACCGTGGGTGGAGTTGAAGTACTCCTGCACGTTCAGGCCTTCGCGGAAGTTCGCCTTGATGGGCGTCTCGATGATCGAGCCGTCCGGACGCGCCATCAGGCCACGCATACCGGCCAGCTGACGGATCTGCGCCTGCGAACCACGCGCACCGGAGTCGGCCATGATGTACAGCGAGTTCATCGACTTCTGGTCGATGGTCTCACCCTTGGCATTGACGACCTTCTCGGTACCGATGGTGTCCATCATCGCCTTGGCGATGCGCTCATTGGTGCGCGACCAGATGTCGACCACCTTGTTGTAGCGCTCGCCGGCGGTGACCAGGCCCGACTGGTACTGCTCCTGGATTTCCAGCACTTCGGCTTCGGCCTCGGTGAGGATGCCCTTCTTCTCGTCCGGGATCAGCATGTCGTCGATGCCGATGGAAACGCCGGCGCGGGTCGCGTAAGCGAAGCCGGTGTACATCAGCTTGTCGGCGAACACGACCGTGTCCTTCAGACCCAGCTGGCGGTAGCTGGAGTTGATCAGGCGGCTGATGTTCTTCTTGGTCAGCTCGGTGTTGGCCAGCGCGAACGGCAGGCCTTCCGGCAGGATTTCAGCCAGCAGGGCGCGACCGATCGTGGTGTCCACGATCGAGGTCTTGTTCTGCTTGTTGCCTTCTTCGTCGGTCACCACTTCGGTGATGCGGACCTTGACGCGTGCGTGCAGTTCCACCACGCGGTTGTCGTAGGCGCGCTTCACTTCGGCGATGTTGGCGAAGGCCATGCCCTCGCCCTTCTTGTTTTCCAGCGAGCGGGTCATGTAGTACAGACCCAGCACGACGTCCTGCGACGGCACGATGATCGGCTCGCCGTTGGCCGGCGACAGGATGTTGTTGGTCGACATCATCAGCGCACGCGCTTCCAGCTGGGCTTCCAGCGAGAGCGGCACGTGGACGGCCATCTGGTCACCGTCGAAGTCGGCGTTGAACGCGGTGCAGACCAGCGGGTGCAGCTGGATGGCCTTGCCTTCGATCAGCACCGGCTCGAACGCCTGGATGCCCAGACGGTGCAGGGTCGGCGCACGGTTCAGCATGACCGGATGTTCGCGGATGACCTCTTCCAGGATGTCCCAGACTTCGGCTTCTTCGCGCTCGACCAGCTTCTTGGCGGCCTTGATGGTGGTGGCCAGGCCACGACGCTGCAGCTTGGCGAAGACGAACGGCTTGAACAGCTCGAGCGCCATCTTCTTCGGCAGGCCGCACTGGTGCAGGCGCAGGTACGGACCGACCACGATGACCGAACGGCCCGAGTAGTCGACGCGCTTGCCCAGCAGGTTCTGGCGGAAGCGGCCCTGCTTGCCCTTGATCATGTCGGCCAGCGACTTCAGCGGGCGCTTGTTGGTGCCGGTGATGGCACGGCCGCGACGGCCGTTGTCCAGCAGCGCATCGACCGATTCCTGCAGCATGCGCTTCTCATTGCGCACGATGATGTCCGGCGCGCTCAGTTCGAGCAGGCGGCGCAGGCGGTTGTTGCGGTTGATGACGCGACGGTACAGGTCGTTCAGGTCGGAGGTCGCGAAGCGGCCGCCATCCAGCGGGACCAGCGGACGCAGGTCCGGCGGCAGCACCGGCAGCACGGTCATGACCATCCATTCCGGACGGTTGCCCGACTCCAGGAAGGCTTCGATCAGCTTGATGCGCTTGGTGAGGCGCTTCAGCTTGGTTTCCGAACCGGTAGCGGCGATTTCTTCGCGCAGGCGGGTCATTTCCGACTGCAGGTCGATGGTGCGCAGCAGTTCGTACACGGCCTCGGCGCCCATGGCGGCGTCGAAGTCGTCACCGTGTTCCTGGCGGGCGGTCAGGTACTGTTCTTCGGTCAGCAGCTGGCGGCGCTCCAGGGCGGTCAGGCCCGGCTCGGTCACCACGTAGGCTTCGAAGTACAGCACGCGCTCGATGTCACGCAGGGTCATGTCCAGCATCAGGCCGATGCGCGACGGCAGCGACTTGAGGAACCAGATGTGCGCGACCGGCGAGGCCAGGTCGATGTGGCCCATGCGCTCGCGGCGCACCTTGGCCAGGGTCACTTCGGTGCCGCACTTCTCGCAGACCACGCCGCGGTGCTTCATGCGCTTGTACTTGCCGCACAGGCACTCGTAGTCCTTGACCGGCCCGAAGATGGCGGCGCAGAACAGGCCGTCACGCTCCGGCTTGAAGGTACGGTAGTTGATGGTTTCCGGCTTCTTCACTTCGCCGAAGGACCACGAACGGATCAGGTCCGGCGAGGCCAGCGCGATCTTGATCGCGTCGAAGTCCAGCGTCTGGCGCTGCTGGTTGAAGAGGTTGAGCAGGTCTTTCATGGTGTTCTCCAGAAGGAGGAATGCTGTGTCGATGGGCTTTCAGTTGACTGCCAGCGGCGCGGCGGCGGACCGCCGCGCCGGCATGGATCAGTTGTCTTCCAGTTCCATGTTGATGGCCAGCGAGCGGATTTCCTTCACGAGGACGTTGAAGGATTCCGGCATGCCCGCGACCATCTCGTGCTCACCGTCGACGATGTTCTTGTACATCTGGTTGCGGCCCTGCACGTCATCGGACTTCACCGTCAGCATTTCCTGCAGGGTGTAGGCCGCGCCGTAGGCTTCCAGCGCCCAGACTTCCATTTCACCGAAGCGCTGGCCGCCGAACTGCGCCTTGCCGCCCAGCGGCTGCTGGGTGACGAGCGAGTACGGACCGGTCGAACGGGCGTGCATCTTGTCGTCGACCAGGTGGTTCAGCTTCAGGTAGTGCATGTAACCGACGGTGGTGTGGCGGTCGAAGGCTTCACCGGTGCGGCCGTCGTACAGCTGGGTCTGGCCACTGCTCGGCAGGTCGGCCAGTTCCAGCATGCGCTTGATTTCCGCTTCGGTGGCGCCGTCGAACACCGGGGTGGCCATCGGCACGCCGTCGGTCAGGTTACGGGCCAGACGCAGCAGTTCCTCGTCGCTGAACTGCGACAGGTCGACACGGTTGGCCACGTTGGTGTCGTCGTGGTTGTAGATGTCGTCCAGGAACTTGCGCAGGTCGGCAACCGCAGCCTGGGCTTCCATCATCGCCTGGATCTTGCGACCCAGACCCTTGGCTGCCCAGCCCAGGTGCACTTCCAGGATCTGGCCGATGTTCATACGCGACGGCACGCCCAGCGGGTTCAGCACGATGTCCACGGTTTCACCCGAGGCCATGTACGGCATGTCCTCGACCGGCACCACGTTGGAGACCACACCCTTGTTGCCGTGGCGGCCTGCCATCTTGTCGCCCGGCTGGATGCGGCGCTTCACGGCCAGGAACACCTTGACCATCTTCAGCACGCCCGGGGCGAGGTCGTCGCCGGCGGTGATCTTGCCGCGCTTGTCGGCGAAGCGACGCTCGAATTCCTTCTCGTGCGCCTGGATCTGCTTCTGGGCGCGCTCGATGGCTTCCGAAGCGTCCTCGTCCTTCATGCGCAGGGCGAACCAGTCAGCCTTCTTCAGGCCGTCCAGGTAGGCGTCGGAGATGACGTCACCCTTCTTCAGGCCGGCACCACCGTTGACCACCTTGCCCACGATCTGCGAACGCAGACGCATGTAGATGGCGGCTTCCAGGATGCGGAACTGGTCGTCGAAGTCCTTCTTGACGCGCTTGATTTCAGACTCTTCGATCTGGCGGGCGCGCTTGTCCTTCTCGATGCCGTCGCGGGTGAAGACCTGCACGTCGATGACGGTGCCGTCCATGCCCGGCGGAACGCGCAGCGAGCTGTCCTTAACGTCCGAAGCCTTCTCGCCGAAGATCGCGCGCAGCAGCTTCTCTTCCGGGGTCAGCTGGCTTTCGCCCTTCGGGGTGACCTTGCCGACCATGATGTCGCCGGCGCGGACTTCCGCACCGATGTACACCACGCCGCTTTCGTCCAGGCGGTTCAGCGCCTGCTCGGAAACGTTCGGGATGTCGGCGGAGATTTCCTCCGGCCCCAGCTTGGTGTCACGCGCGACGCAGGTCAGCTCTTCGATGTGGATCGTGGTGTAGCGATCCTCTTCCACCACGCGCTCGGAGAGCAGGATGGAGTCTTCGAAGTTGTAGCCGTTCCACGGCATGAACGCGATCAGCATGTTCTGGCCCAGGGCCAGTTCGCCGATGTCGGTGGACGGACCGTCGGCCAGCACGTCGCCGCGGGCGATGACGTCACCCACCTGGACCAGCGGACGCTGGTTGATGCAGGTGTTCTGGTTCGAACGGGTGTACTTGACCAGGTTGTAGATGTCGACGCCGGCGTCGGTGGCACCGACGATTTCTTCCTCGACCACCTTGACCACGATGCGCGCGGCATCGATCTGCACGATCTCGCCACCACGACGGGCGTTGACGGTCACACCGGAGTCACGCGCCACGGCGCGCTCGATGCCGGTACCGACCAGCGGCTTCTGCGCACGCAGGGTCGGCACGGCCTGACGCTGCATGTTCGCGCCCATCAGTGCGCGGTTTGCGTCATCGTGCTCCAGGAACGGAACCAGCGCGGCCGCGATCGACACGGTCTGCATCGGCGAGACGTCCATGAAGTGGACTTCCGCCGGCGGCTTCAGCAGCGATTCGCCCTGGAAACGGCAGGGAACGAACTGCTCGGTCAGCACGCTGTCGGCATTGGTCAGGGCGTTGGCCTGCGCAATGACGTACTCGTTTTCTTCAATGGCCGACAGGAACTCGACTTCGTCGTACACCTTGCCGTCCACGACCTTGCGGTACGGGGTCTCGAGGAAACCGTACTTGTTGGTGCGGGCGTACACGGCCAGCGAGTTGATCAGGCCGATGTTCGGGCCTTCCGGCGTTTCGATGGTGCAGACGCGGCCGTAATGGGTCGGGTGCACGTCGCGCACTTCGAAGCCGGCGCGCTCACGGGTCAGGCCGCCCGGGCCCAGGGCCGAGACGCGACGCTTGTGGGTCACTTCCGACAGCGGGTTGTTCTGATCCATGAACTGCGACAGCTGCGAGGAGCCGAAGAATTCCTTGATGGCAGCGGCAACCGGCTTGGCGTTGATCAGCTCCTGCGGGGTAAGGCCTTCCGACTCGGCCATCGACAGGCGCTCCTTGACCGCGCGCTCGACGCGGACCAGGCCGACGCGGAACACGTTCTCGGCCATTTCGCCGACCGAACGCACGCGACGGTTGCCCAGGTGATCGATGTCATCGACCACACCGCGACCGTTACGGATCTCGGTCAGGACCTTGATCACGTCCAGGATGTCGGAGCTGTCGCCGTGGGCACCGACCAGGCGCTTGGACTCTTCGTCGTTGCGCTCGCCGAAGTACTTGCTGTCATACAGCACGGCTTCGCCGGTGGTTTCCTTGCGGCCCACGCGACGGTTGAACTTCATGCGGCCGACCGCGGACAGGTCGTAGCGCTCGAAGGTGAAGAACAGGTTGTGGAACAGGTTCTGCGCGGCATCCTTGGTCGGCGGCTCGCCCGGACGCATCATGCGGTAGATCTCGACCAGGGCTTCCAGCTGGGTCTTGGTCGGATCGATGCGCAGGGTGTTGGACAGGTACGGGCCACGATCCAGGTCGTTCACCCACAGGGTGCCCACCGCATCGACGCCGGCCTTGCGGAAGTTCTGCAGCTGCTCGTCGCTGATCTCGTCGTTGGCCTGGGCCAGCAGTTCGCCGGTCGAGGCATCGACCACGTCGTGCGACAGGATGCGGCCGACGATGTAGTCGTCCGGCACGGCCAGGGCGGCAATGCCCGAGGCTTCCAGCTGCTTGATGTGGCGCGCGGTGATGCGCTTGCCGGCTTCCACGATGACCTTGTCGCCGTCGGCGAGGTCGAAGCCCAGGGTTTCACCACGCAGGCGCTCCGGCACCAGCTCCAGCTGGACGCCTTCATCCGGGTTGATGTGGAAGGTGTTGATCTCGAAGAACTCGGCCAGCATCTCTTCGTTGCTGTAGCCAAGCGCGCGCAGCAGGATCGACACCGGCAGCTTGCGGCGGCGGTCGATACGGGTGAACAGCGCGTCCTTCGGGTCGAACTCGAAGTCCAGCCAGGAACCGCGGTAAGGAATGATGCGGGCGCTGTACAGCAGCTTGCCCGAGCTGTGGGTCTTGCCACGGTCGTGGTCGAAGAACACGCCCGGCGAACGGTGCAGCTGCGAGACGATGACGCGCTCGGTGCCGTTGACGATGAAGGTGCCGTTCTCGGTCATCAGCGGGATTTCGCCCAGATAGACCTCCTGCTCCTTCACGTACTTGATGGCCTTGGTCGACGACTCGCGGTCGTAGATGACCAGGCGCACGGTCACGCGCAGCGGCGCACCGTAGCTCATGCCACGCTGACGGCACTCACGCTCGTCGAAGACCGGCTCGCCCAGCTTGTAGCCGACGTATTCCAGGGCGGCATTGCCGCTGTAGCTGGCGATCGGGAAGACCGACTTCAGCGCAGCGTGCAGGCCGTAATCGGCGCGCTTGGCCGGATCGATGTTTTCCTGCAGGAAATCACGGTAGGAGTCCACCTGGATGGCCAGCAGGAACGGCACTTCGAGGATCGAGCGCTGCTTGCCGAAATCCTTGCGGATACGCTTTTTTTCGGTGAACGAATAGGACGTCATGAGGTCTTCCACCTTGTTGTGCGGGCCGTGCGCCCACGACCCGAAGGAAACTTGAAATTGTCAGTTGGAAGTCGCTGGTATTGCCGGCACCAGCACGCCTTCTCTTGCTACTTCCAACTGCCAACTCGTCTGCATCTACTGCCCTGCTGCCGCGCGTGGCGCTGGCTGGCGAGGTTGTGACCGCAGCCCGTGTTGGGCTTTTTCTGCTTTTGAACCGGTAGAGTCGACTGTTAGTCGACTTCCTTCACAGCAGTCGACTAACAGTCGACTCAACCGATACCGCAACAACGACCAAAGGCCGGGGGCTTACGCCCCCAGCCTTGGCTGCATCGCCGTGAATCGATGACGATGCAAGGGAAGTGCTTACTTGACTTCGACAGTCGCGCCAGCAGCTTCCAGGTCCTTCTTCATCTTCTCGGCTTCGTCCTTCGAAGCGTTGTCCTTCAGGACGCCGCCGGCTTCGGCCAGGTCCTTCGCTTCCTTCAGGCCCAGGCCGGTGATGGCGCGGACGGCCTTGATGACTTCAACCTTCTTGTCGCCAGCGGACTTCAGGGTGACGACGAATTCGGTCTGCTCTTCAACGACGGCAGCCGGGCCAGCCACAGCGGCGGCAACCGGAGCAGCGGCGGAGACGCCGAACTTCTCTTCGATGGCCTTGACCAGCTCCATCACTTCCATCAGGGACTTCTCGGCGATGGCGTCGACGATCTGTTCGTTGGTAAGGGACATGATAATTACCTTTGGATGATTTTCTGGGTTGAGGTTCCGTCAGGAACCACTAAATAGTCGAAACTCAGGCGGTCTCGGCGGCCGGTTCAGCAGCTTCAGCGGCTTCGCCACCGTTCTGCTTGTCACCGATAGCCTTGATGGCGCGGGCGAACATCGTGACCGGCTCGGCCAGGACGCGTGCCAGCATTGCCAGGGCCTGGTCGCGGGTCGGCAGCGATGCCAGAACCTCGACGTGGCTCGCCGGGAACACTTCACCACCGATGGCGACGACCTTAGCCTTCAGCTTGTCGTTGCCCTTGGCGGCTTCCTTGATCAGGCGACCGGCTGCGCCGGGCTCCTCGAGCGAGAACGCGTACAGCAGCGGACCAACCATCTGGTCCTGTGCGACTGCGAACTCGGTGCCTTCAACAGCGCGCGAAGCCAGGGTGTTCTTGACAACTTTCAAGAAAACACCGGTTTCACGAGCCTGCTTGCGCATCGCGGTCATCTGGGCGACCGTGGTGCCAGCGTATTCGGCTGCGATCAAGGAGTGGGCCTTGGCGGCGACGTCTGCCAGCTCGGCGACTACTTCTTGCTTCTGGGACAGATTGAGAGCCATTGCACTCCTCCAATTGAACTCCGCTTACGGCTCCTGCCGTGTGCGGTCCTGTGCGGCATCCGTCCTGGACGCCGGGAACATCGGAATGATGCTCCGGGGGTGGGCCGTTCCAGACCTGGAGTGCAATCGGGGAAGATCCCAGACGTGCGTGAACCAGAAAAACTCCAGAAGGGCACCATCTACGCAGGTTGATTCCGAAGAATCGATTAAGCGGTCATTGCTGCTCCGGCGGCGACTCCCTGCCATATCGAGCTTCCGTGCCCGTCGCCGGTATTGCCACGACCGCGCCTGCGGTCTTTGACGGCTACCGCCAGCGATGGACTGCCGGCGACGCCTTCAAATGTCACGGTCACGGCGCCCGAGGGTACCGTGACCGCTTGAAACAATTACTTCAGGGTCAGCGACGACTGGTCGACGGTGACGCCCGGGCCCATCGTCGAGCTGACCGAAACCTTCTGCAGGTAGGTGCCCTTCGACGTCGCCGGCTTGGCCTTGATCAGGTCCAGCAGCAGCGCGGTCAGGTTCGACTTCAGCGCGTCTTCGGCGAAGTCGGCCTTGCCGATGGTGCAGTGGATGATACCGGCCTTGTCGGTGCGGTAACGGACCTGGCCCGACTTGGCGTTCTTCACGGCTTCACCCGGGTTCGGGGAAACGGTGCCGACCTTCGGGTTCGGCATCAGGCCGCGCGGGCCCAGCACGGTGCCCAGCTTACCGACGACGCGCATGGCGTCCGGGGTCGCGATGACGACGTCGTAGTTCAGATCGCCGGCCTGCATCTTCTCGGCCAGATCGTCCATACCGACGGCTTCGGCGCCAGCGGCCAGGGCTTCGTCAGCCTTGGCACCGGCCGGAGCGAAGACGGCGACGCGGACCGACTTGCCGGTACCAGCCGGCAGCACGGTGGAGCCACGGACCTGCTGGTCGGACTTCTTGGCATCGACGCCCAGGCGCACGGCAACGTCGATCGACTCGACGAACTTGGCCTTGGTGGCGGTCTTCAGGATGTTGATCGCGTCTTCGAAGGCGTACGACTTGCCCGGGACAACGGCGGCCTTGATGGCCTTTTCGCGCTTGTTCTGTGCCATCTGATTAACCCTCCACCACGAGGCCCATGGAACGGGCAGAGCCAGCGATGGTACGCACGGCGGCGTCCAGATCGGCGGCAGTCAGATCCGGTTCCTTCGCCTTGGCGATCTCTTCCAGCTGCTTACGGGTGACCTTGCCGACCTTCTCGGTGTTCGGGCGCTTGGAGCCCGACGAGATGCCAGCGGCCTTCTTCAGCAGGGTGGTGGCCGGGGTGCTCTTGGTGATGAAGGTGAACGTACGGTCCGAGTAGGCCGTGATGATCACCGGAACCGGCAGACCCGGCTCGAGCTTCTGCGTGGCAGCGTTGAACGCCTTGCAGAATTCCATGATGTTCAGGCCGCGCTGACCCAGCGCAGGACCGACCGGCGGCGAGGGGTTGGCCTGACCGGCCTTCACCTGCAGCTTGATGTAACCGACAACTTTCTTTGCCATGAGTATGCTCTCCGGGTGCTAGCGCCTTGCGACAACAGGCTCCCCATCGGACCGGGAATCACGCGTCCCGGCATCGCGTTTTGAAATCATGCTGAAGGCCGCCTTGCGGCGGCTTCATCCTGCTGGCTTCCCAGCGGGGAGCCGCGCACTATATCAGGTTTTTTCTTCACATGCCTGAAGCGGCACGTAAACGAACGAAACCGGGCTGAGCCCGGTTCCTCTTGTAGAGTCGGGGCGCGCGGGAGCAGGCACCGACAAAAAGGGCGGGGGGAAGGGTAGAAACAACTCTGGGGGGAGCGGGGGGGGGAGCCGGGGGCCGGGTTGGCGGGGGGG
>NZ_JBRRCR010000095.1:0-14721 GCF_056759115.1 Stenotrophomonas sp. STEN087
GTGTGTCTGGGCCGTCCGGTGCTGCCGCGGGCAGGGCCGGCGGGCACCCCCCGCCGGTCCTCCGGGGCCCCGCCCCCCAGCCCGGGCGAGCGCAGCGGCCGGTTGCAAGGCGGTCCAAGCCTTGCACCAGCGAGGTGCAGCCGCTATCATCAGCGGCCTAGGCAGTACCCCTGAAGGCGGCCTCCCCACGGGAGACCCGGTCCGGAAGGAGGGCTCGCAACACGCTTACGCAGCGCGTTGCAACCGGAATCCAGTCACCGGAGTCTTTCCGGAAAAAGGGGCCCAGCGGGCCCTTTGTCGTTTCCGGGGCGTCATGTTTTCCCCGCCGGCCGTGGCCGGCACCCAACCAAGAGATCAAGGCAGGCTGTGAGCGACAAGGCAACCGACATCGCGAATCTGCTCGGCCCGACCGTTGTGTCGCTGGGCCTGGAGCTGCTGGGCGTTGAGTATCTGCCGGCCCCCGGCGGTGCGACCCTGCGCCTTTACATCGACGTGCCGCTGGCTGAACAGCCCGAGCGCATCATCAACGTGGACGACTGCGAGCGCGTCAGCCGCGAAGTGTCCGCGCAGATGGACGTCGAAGACCCGATCAGCGGCAACTACACGCTGGAAGTGTCTTCGCCGGGCGTCGACCGTCCGCTGTTCAACCTGGAGCAGTTCGGCCGTCACCTGGGCGAAATGGCCAAGGTCACGCTGAAGCTGCCGCAGGACAACCGTCGTCGCCTGCAGGGCCGCATCGAAGCGACCGACGAGGCTGCGGACACCATCACCTTCATCGTCGACAAGACCGAAGTGGTCGTGTCGGCCGACAACATCGACAAGGCCCGGATCATGCCGGACTGGGTTGCCCTGGGCCTGGCCCCGAGCAAGCCGACCGGCCCGGCGCCGAAGCGTCCGAAGCCGGACAAGAATTCTTCTTCCAACGAGCCGGCGGCAAAGAAGCCGCGCGCGGAGTGAGCCAATGAGCAAGGAACTGTTGCTGGTAGTGGACGCGGTCGCCAACGAGAAGGGCGTGCCGCGTGAAGTGATCTTCGATGCGATCGAGGCCGCCCTGGCGTCCGCAGCGAAGAAGCGCTATGCCGACGAGGAAGTGCTGACCCGCGTGGTCATCGACCACAAGGATGGCAGCTACGAAACCTACCGCCGCTGGGAAGTGGTGGCCGATGACGTGGTCATGGAATCGCCGGACCGCCAGATCCGCCTGATGGACGCCGTCGACGAAGCCGAAGGCGTGGACGTCGGCGACTACATCGAAGAACAGATCGAAAACCCCGATTTCGGCCGCATCGCTGCCCAGGCCGCCAAGCAGGTCATCGTGCAGCGCGTGCGCGAAGCCGAGCGCCAGCAGGTCGTCGATGCGTGGAAGGATCGCGTTGGTGAGCTGATCACCGGTGTGGTCAAGCGCGCCGAGCGCGGCAACATCTACGTGGACCTGGGCGGCAACGCCGAAGGTTTCATCCCGAAGGACAAGGGCATCCCGCGCGACGTGCTGCGCGCCGGTGACCGCGTGCGCGGCTACCTGGCCGAAGTGCGTTCGGAACCGCGTGGCCCGCAGCTGTTCATCAGCCGCGCCGCCCCGGAATTCATGATCGAGCTGTTCAAGCTCGAAGTGCCGGAAGTCGGCCAGGGCCTGGTGGAAATCAAGGCCTGTGCCCGCGATCCGGGCGACCGCGCCAAGATCGCCGTGCTGGCCCACGATACCCGTACCGATCCGATCGGTGCCTGCATCGGCATGCGCGGTTCGCGCGTGCAGGCCGTGTCCAACGAGCTCAATGGCGAGCGCGTGGACATCGTGCTGTGGAACGACAGCCCGGCCAACTTCGTCATCAACGCGATGGCACCGGCTGAAGTGCAGTCGATCATCGTCGATGAAGACAAGCACTCGATGGATCTGGCCGTGGCCGAAGACCGCCTGGCCCAGGCCATCGGCAAGGGCGGCCAGAACGTGCGCCTGGCCAGCCGCCTGACCGGTTGGCAGCTGAACGTGATGACCCAGGACCAGGTCACCGCCAAGTCGGAAGCCGAGCAGTCGTCGGCCCGCCAGCTGTTCATGGACAAGCTGGAAGTGGACGAGGAGATCGCCGGCATCCTGGTCAGCGAAGGCTTCGGTACGGTTGAAGAAATTGCTTATGTCCCGGTCGGCGAACTGCTGGCCGTGGAAGGTTTCGACGAGGACATCGTCGAAGAGCTGCGCGCTCGTGCCCGCGATGCGCTGCTCAATGAGGCCCTGGCAGTCGAGGAAGGCCTTGAAGACGGCCAGCCGGCGCAGGACCTGCTGTCCCTTGAGGGCATGGACGAAGCCACCGCGTACGCGCTGGCCGGCCACGGCGTGCGCACCAGCGAGGAGCTTTCCGACCTGGCCGCCGACGAGGTCATGGACTTCGGCATCGAAGGGCTGGACCAGGAGCGCGCCGCGGCGCTGATCCTGGCCGCGCGTGCCGAGGAGATCGCCCGACTGGAACGCGGCGAATGAGCCGGCAATGAACAGGGCCCTGAGCCGATCAGGGCGTAGAATCCGCGCCACCTCCATCTGCGGGGGGGCGCCCACAAGATCATAGGATCCGAATGTCGCAGCAAACCACCATCCGCAAGCTTGCCGAACTGGTCAACACGCCGGTCGAGAAACTGCTGGAACAGCTGGCCGGTGCCGGCATGAAGTTCAGCGGTCCCGACCAGGTCGTGACCAGCACCGAGAAGGTGAAGCTCCTGGGCTTCCTTCGTCGTTCGCACGGCAAGCCCGAGCAGGCCCCGGAAGAGACTGATCAGTCTGCAAAGAAGATCACGCTCAACCGCCGGAAACAGCAGGAAGTGACGGTCAATTCCGGTCGCAGCAAGACGACCGTGAATGTCGAGGTGCGCCAGAAGCGTACCTACGTCAAGGATGGTGCGCGTGCCATGACGCCGGACGAAGAGCGTGCCGACATCCTGCGCAAGCTGGAAGAGTCGCGCGCCCGCAACCTCGCCGAACAGCAGGCCCTGGCCGAGAAGGATCGTCTGCGCGACGAAGCCATCGTCCGTGCCCGTGAGGAAGAAGTTGCCGCCAAGGAACGTGCCGAGGCCGAGAAGAAGGCTGCCGAGGAAGCTGCAGCTGCCGCCAAGGCCGCCGAGGCCCTGGCTGCCACCAAGCCCAAGCGCGCTCCGATCGACGAAACCGCACCGCGCCCGCCGCGTACCCCGGCTGCCGCTCCGGCCGCACCGCGTGGTGCACCGCCGGCACCGCCGCGCAACGACGACCGCAACAACCGCAGCGCGCCGCGCAGCGAGCGTGGCCCGGGCGATCGTTTCGCCGGCCAGATGCACCTGTCGGCTGCCGACCGTGCGCGTCGTGGCAACAGCAACAACAGCAACAACCGCGGTCGCCCCGGTGGTCGCAACCAGAGTGGCGGCCGTCGCGACATGTCGCGTGGTGGCAACAACGCTGGTCCGCACGCCTTCGAGCGTCCGACCGCACCGGTCGTGCGTGAAGTGGCGATCGGCGAAACCATCACCGTTGCCGATCTGGCGCAGAAGCTCGCGCTGAAGGGCGGCGAGGTGGTGAAGGCGCTGTTCAAGATGGGCGTGATGGCCACCATCACCCAGTCCATCGACCACGACACCGCTGCGCTGGTGACCGAAGAACTCGGCCACAAGGCGATCCGTGCCAATGACAACGACGCCGAAGACGCACTGCTGGCCTCGACCGGTGAAAACCAGGGCGAAGCCGTGCAGCGTCCGCCGGTGGTCACCATCATGGGCCACGTCGACCACGGCAAGACCTCGCTGCTGGATTACATCCGCCGTACCAAGGTCGCCCACGGCGAAGCCGGTGGCATCACCCAGCACATCGGTGCGTACCACGTTGATACGCCGAAGGGCGTCATCAGCTTCCTGGATACCCCGGGCCACGCCGCGTTCACCTCGATGCGTGCCCGCGGTGCCAAGCTGACCGACATCGTGGTCCTGGTGGTTGCCGCCGACGACGGCGTCATGCCGCAGACCAAGGAAGCGATCCAGCACGCCCGTTCGGCGGGTGTGCCGCTGATCGTGGCCATCAACAAGATCGACAAGTCCGGCGCCGACCCGATGCGGGTCAAGAACGAGCTGCTCTCCGAGCAGGTCGTGGCCGAAGACTTCGGCGGTGACATCCAGATGGTGGAGATCTCGGCCAAGACCGGCCTGGGCATCGACGACCTGCTGGACGCCGTCTCGGTCCAGGCGGAACTGCTGGAGCTGAAGGCCGTCGACGAAGGCCGCGCCGCAGGCGTGGTCATCGAATCCTCGCTGGACAAGGGCCGTGGCCCGGTCGCCACCGTGCTGGTGCAGCAGGGCCGCCTGAAGAAGGGCGACTACCTGGTGTGCGGCATCCAGTACGGCCGCGTGCGTGCGCTGTTCGACGAAACCGGCAAGCAGCCGGAGTTCGCCGGTCCGTCCATCCCGGTGCAGGTCCTGGGCCTGTCCGGCGTGCCGGAAGCCGGTGACGACTTCGTGGTCGTCGAGGACGAGCGCCTGGCCAAGGACGTTGCCCAGCAGCGTGAGACCAAGCGCCGCGAATCGCGCCTGGTCGCCACCGCTGGCAGCCGCATGGAAGACATCATGGCGACCCTGGGCAAGGGCGAGGGCCAGCAGGTCCTCAACCTGGTCATCAAGGCCGACGTGCAGGGTTCGGTGCAGGCGCTGAGCCAGGCACTGGTCGCGCTGTCCAACGAAGACATCCGCATCAACGTGATCCACTCCGGCGTGGGCGGCATCACCGAGTCGGACGCCAATTCGGCTGCCGCTTCGAAGGCCACCGTCATCGGCTTCAACGTGCGTGCGGACGCTTCGGCCCGTCGCATCATCGAATCCAACGGCGTGGACCTGCGTTACTTCTCGATCATCTATGACGTGATCGACCAGGTGAAGCAGGTGGCATCCGGTCTGCTGGGCGTGGAGATCCGCGAAGAGATCATCGGTATCGCCGAGGTCCGCGACGTCTTCCGCAGCTCCAAGCTGGGCGCGGTTGCCGGCTCGATGGTCATCGAGGGCGTGGTCAAGCGCAACAAGCCGATCCGCGTGCTGCGCGACAGCGTGGTGATCTTCGAGGGCGAGCTGGAATCGCTGCGCCGCTTCAAGGAGAACGTCGAGGAAGTCCGCAACGGTACCGAATGCGGTATCGCGGTGAAGGCCTACAACGACGTCAAGCCGGGTGACCAGATCGAGTGCTTCGAGCGTATCGAAGTGCCGCGCACCCTGTAATGCTGCAAGGTGGCCCGACCAACGGTCGGGCCCTACCGTGATGGAGAGCCCGGCCATTGGTCGGGTACCATGTAGATGTAGCGCCCGACCGTTGGTCGAGCGACAACTGAACCAAGAGCTCCTCGTGCCCAAGACTTTCCATCGAACCGACCGTGTCTCCGCCCAGCTGCGCCGTGAACTCGGCACCCTGGTGCACAACGCCGTGCGCGAGCACGGGTTGCCCTCGGTGAGCGTGTCCGACGTGGAAATCACCCGCGACATGGCCCATGCCAAGGTGTTCGTCACCGCGCTGATGCCGGAACGTTCGGCCGAAGCCGTGGCCGGCCTGAAGGAGCTGGGCTACCGCCTGCGCATGGACCTGGCCCGCGCGATGAAGCTGCGCCATGTGCCGGAGCTGCATTTCCACTACGACGACTCGGTCGACCGTGGTGAGCACATCGACAACATCCTGCGCGACCTGCCCGATACGCTGGCCGCGGAGAAGCGTCGCGAGAGCGACGAAGAATAAGCATGCGCCGGGTGATGCCCGGCGTTTTTCATTCTGACCGTGCGAGGCCGGACGCTGGCCGCGCTTCGGCAGTCGAGCTCGCCGGGCATGGCCCGGCGCTACCCGTATTTGACATGACCCGAATTCAGTTCCGCCGCCTGGATGGCATCCTGCTGCTCGACAAGTCGACCGGCATGAGCTCCAACGCCGCCCTGCAGGTGGCCCGCCGCCTGTTCCGTGCCGAAAAGGGCGGCCACACCGGCAGCCTCGACCCGCTGGCCACCGGCCTGCTGCCGCTGTGCTTCGGCGAGGCGACCAAGATCGCCGGCCTGCTGCTGGGCTCGGCCAAGGCCTATGACGCCGAGATCCAGCTCGGCCAGACCACCGATACCGATGATTCCGAAGGCCAGGTGCTGCTGCAGCGCCCGGTCCCGGCGATCAGCGCCGAGGCTCTGCAGGCCGCACTGGCACCGCTGACCGGCAGCATCCTGCAGCGCGCCCCGATCTATTCGGCGCTGAAGCAGGGCGGCGAGCCGCTGTATGTGAAGGCGCGCCGCGGTGACGTCATCGAGGCGCCCGAGCGCGAGGTGCAGGTGCATGCCATCGAGGTGCTCGAGCAGCAGGCCGAGCGCCTGCGGCTGCGGGTGACCTGCGGTTCGGGCACCTACATCCGCAGCCTGGCCCGTGACCTCGGCGAGGCGCTGGGCTGTGGCGCCCACATCAGCGCGCTGCGCCGGCTGTGGGTCGAGCCGTTCCACGCCCCGGCCATGGTCACCCTGGACCAGCTGCGGGCGATGGTCGAGGCCGGCGACGAGGCGGGCATGGAGGCGCTGCTGCTGCCGCTGGCCGCCGGCCTGGCCGAATACCCGCGGGTCGACCTCGACGCTGAACAGGCGCACCGCTTCTGTGTCGGCCAGCGCCAGCGCGACGCCGCCTGGCCGCGCGGCCTGGTGGCCGTGTACGGGCCGGACGATGCTGTCCAGGGCCTGGGGCAGGTCGACGACAGTGGCCTGCTGGCCCCGCAGCGCCGCTTCAACCTCTGACGGGACCCGGCCGGTTCAGCCCCGGTCCTTGTTCCCGGAGCCCCTGACCGTTACAATTTCGCGGCCGTTTTCCGGCAACCTGCCTCGCGCAGGTTTCATCCTCGTAGTCCACGGCGAGCCTGGCGGTGCGCGAAGCGCGTTCCTGCCGGCCACGCATCACAGAGAAAAAAGAAGATGTCGATCGACACCCAGAAGGTCATTGAAGACAACAAGCGCAGCTCGGCTGACACCGGCTCCCCGGAAGTCCAGGTTGCCCTGCTGACCGCCCGCATCGAACTGCTGACCGGCCACTTCAAGACCCACAAGAAGGACCACCACAGCCGCCGCGGCCTGCTGCAGATGGTCAACCGCCGTCGCAGCCTGCTCGACTACCTGAAGAAGAAGGACGTCGAGCGTTACAAGGCTCTGATCGAAAAGCTTGGCCTGCGTCGCTAAGCAAAGAATCCCCCGCGGCGCAGCGATGCGCCGCGGTTTTGTTTTGTAGCACCGGAATACCGATTCAGACCGGAACGATCCGGTCACCCGCTGGCGGCAAGGGTCGCCGACGGTCCAAATTCGCAGACAGCATCCCCAAGGACACCCTCCGTGGCAAAAATCACCAAAACCTTCCAGTACGGCAAGCACACCGTCACGCTTGAAACCGGCGAAATCGCCCGTCAGGCCGGTGGCGCCGTCATCGTCAAGTTCGACGACACCGTGCTGCTGGTCTCCGCCGTCGCCGCCAAGAGCGCGCGCGAAGGCCAGGATTTCTTCCCCCTGACCTGTGACTATCAGGAGAAGTTCTACGCAGGTGGCCGTATCCCGGGTGGCTTCTTCAAGCGCGAAGGCCGCGCGACCGAGAAGGAAACCCTGATCTCGCGTCTGATCGACCGTCCGATCCGTCCGCTGTTCCCGGAAGACTACAAGAACGAAGTCCAGATCATCGCCACGGTGATGTCGCTGAACCCGGAAATCGACGGTGACATCCCGGCCCTGATCGGTGCCTCGGCTGCCCTGTCGCTGGCCGGTACCCCGTTCAAGGGTCCGATCGCCGCCGCCAAGGTCGGTTACAAGAACGGCGAGTACATCCTCAACCCGACCGTGTCGGAGCTGAAGGAATCGGAGCTGGAGCTGGTTGTTGCCGGTACCGCCAACGCCGTGCTGATGGTTGAATCCGAAGCCGCGCTGCTGTCCGAAGACGTGATGCTGGGCGCCGTGACCTTCGGTCACCGCGAAATGCAGAAGGTCATCAACGCGATCAACGAGCTGACCGTGGAAGCCGGCACCAAGCCGTCGACCTGGGTGGCCCCGGCCAAGAACGACGCGCTGATCAGCGCCCTGCAGGAAGCCATCGGCCCGCGCCTGGGCGAAGCCTTCCAGGTGCGCGACAAGCTGCAGCGCCGTGACGCCATCTCGGCGATCAAGAAGGACGTGGTCGAAACCCTGGCTGGCCGCGTGGCCGCTGAAGGCTGGAACCCGGCCGAGCTGTCGAAGGAGTTCGGCGAGCTGGAATACAGCACCATGCGCAACTCGGTGCTGGACACCAAGGTCCGCATCGACGGCCGTCAGCTGGACACCGTCCGCCCGATCGCCGTGCAGACCGGCATCCTGCCGCGTACCCACGGTTCCTCGCTGTTCACCCGCGGTGAAACGCAGGCCATCGTGACCATCACCCTGGGCACCGCCCGTGATGGCCAGGTCATCGATGCCGTGTCCGGTGAGTACAAGGAAAACTTCCTGTTCCATTACAACTTCCCCCCGTACTCGGTGGGTGAGACCGGCCGCATGATGGGCCCGAAGCGCCGCGAAATCGGCCACGGTCGCCTCGCCAAGCGCGGCGTGCTGGCTGTCATGCCGTCGCTGGAATCCTTCCCGTACACCATCCGCGTCGTCTCGGAAATCACCGAGTCGAACGGTTCCTCGTCGATGGCCTCGGTCTGCGGTTCGTCGCTGGCCCTGATGGACGCCGGCGTGCCGGTGAAGGCACCGGTTGCCGGTATCGCCATGGGCCTGGTCAAGGAAGGCGATCGCTTCGTCGTCCTGTCCGACATCCTGGGTGACGAAGATCACCTGGGCGACATGGACTTCAAGGTTGCCGGTACCGCTGAGGGCATCTCCGCCCTGCAGATGGACATCAAGATCGAAGGCATCACCGAAGAGATCATGAAGCAGGCTCTGCAGCAGGCCAAGGCTGGCCGTCTGCACATTCTGGGCGAAATGGCCCACGGCCTGACCGCTCCGCGTGAAGAGCTGTCGGACTACGCGCCGCGCCTGCTGACCATCAAGATCCACCCGGACAAGATCCGCGAAGTGATCGGCAAGGGTGGTTCCACCATCCAGGCCATCACCAAGGAAACCGGCACCCAGATCGACATCCAGGATGACGGCACCATCGTCATTGCTTCGGTCAACGCCATCGCTGCCCAGGCCGCCAAGGCCCGCATCGAGCAGATCACCTCGGACGTCGAGCCGGGCCGCATCTACGAAGGCAAGGTCGCCAAGATCATGGACTTCGGTGCGTTCGTCACGATCCTGCCGGGCAAGGACGGTCTGGTCCACGTGTCGCAGATCTCCAGCGACCGCGTCGAGAAGGTCGGCGACGTGCTGAAGGAAGGCGATGTGGTCAAGGTCAAGGTCCTGGAAGTCGACAAGCAGGGCCGTATCCGCCTGTCGATGAAGGCCGTCGAAGAAGGCGAAGGCGCCAGCGCCGAGTAATCGACCTCCGGTCGATTACGGTAGGTGAGGACCGTTGGTCCTCACGCTTTCGCCGCGGTCGATAACGGTAGGTGAGGACCGTTGGTCCTCACACCTTCGAAAAATGAAAAAGCGGGCTTCGGCCCGCTTTTTCTTTGTCTGTTTTCCGGCGCAGCCGTAACGCTATGCTTCGCCCATGGACACCCTGCGCCTGCTCGACCTGGATATCGATCGCCCGGCGCAACGCGTCAGTCGCAACGGCGAGGTGTTGCCGGTCAGCGGCCTCAGCTGGACCCTGCTCGACGTACTCCTCCGGCACGGCACCGACGTCGTGGATTTCGACACCCTGGCTGCCCAGGTCTGGGCACCGGCGGTGGTCGGCGAGGATGCGGTCAGCCAGCGGGTGAAGCTGCTGCGCCAGGCCTTGGGCGATGACAGCCGGCGCCCGCGGTACATCCGCTCAGTGCGTGGTCGTGGCTACCAGCTGTGTGCGCCGCCGCTGGCGGCCAGCGTGCCGCCTGCGCGCTCACACGCGTTGCGCAGCATCACCTGGGGCGTGGCGGCGGCTGCGGTGCTGGCTGTGGCGGGCACCTTCGCCCTGTGGCCGCGGCCATCCATGCACGGCGGGGCGCAGTCCGTCCTGCAGCGTGCTGACTATTACGCAGGTATCGGCCAGGCCGGCAACAACGAACGGGCGATCAGCCTGTACCGCCAGGCACTGCAGGCCGATCCGGATTCCGTACCTGCGCGTCGCGGCCTGTCACGCGCCCTGTCGGCGCAGGGCTGCCTGTTCAATGGCACGCCCGAGCAGCTGCGCGAGGCGCTGGCGTTGGCCGATCAGGAGCGCCAGCGCAGCCCCGGCGATGCAGCCGCACACGCCCTGTGGGGCTACGCGCAGGACTGCCTGGGCGACATGCGGCAGGCGATCAGCGGCTACAGCCGCGCGATCGAGCTCGAGCCGGGCGACGAGCGCAGCCGCGCATCGCTGGCCTACCTGCAGCAGGAACGCGGCCAGCTCGCCACGGCGCTGCATGCCAACCTGTCGCTGAAGGCGCCCGAGCGCATCCGCTTCCGTGACGTGCAGGTCGCGCGCGAGCTGGAACTGTTGGGCTTCACCCACGCGGCAGGGCAGCGCCACGCGCGCAACTTCCAGCTGTACCCGGACAACGTGTTTTCCAACATCGCCTGGCCGCGCAGCCTGTATCTGGCCGGTGCGCCGCAGCGGGCGCGGCAGGCGCTGGATGAAGCGCTGGCGCGTGGCACCCCGCATCCGCAGCTGCTGCGCCTGCAGGGCGAACTGGCATTGCTGGCCGGCGACGCTGCAGGCGCCGCCGACGCGTTCGAGCGCGGCCGCCAGCTGCGGCCGCAGCAGTCGCTGGGCCAGACCCTGGCGGCGCTGCATGGCGTGCAGGCTGCGGACGCCGCGTGGATCGACCAGCGCCTGCAGCAGCTCGCTGCCAGTGCGGGAGCGGGCGATGGCTGGCCCGATGCAGCGCTGGAGCGCGCGTTGCTGCTGCAGGCCCAGGGCCATGCAGGCGATGCGGTGGCGGCACTGCAGCAGGCGGTCGATGACGGTTTCCGCGACGTGGCGTGGCTGCGTGCCACCCCGCTGTTCGTCCCCCTGCGCAGCGCGCCCGGCTGGCCGGTCCTGCTGCAGCGGCTGGATGCCGACATCGCCCGGCAACGTGCGCAGGTGCTGGCCGCCAGCTGGCGGCCGGACGACCTGGCCGCGCTCAGCGCAGCGCCGGCAGCAGGAACTCGGTGAGGATGCGCCGCGACTGCGGATGGGCGAAGTTGCGATTGAACGCCTGGCTGGTGACCACCGCCACCACGCGCTGCTCGGGCAGCACGAACACATAGTTGCCGCCGTTGCCGGACATCGCCCACACCGTGCGCGGCGAGCCCTGCACGTCCAGCTTCAGGCCCCACCACAGGTAGCCGTAGTCACTGTCATCGGAAGTGGTCGCCTGCGGTTGCACCATCGCCTCGATGTACTCCTTCGGCACCAGCTGGCGGCCCTGCCAGCGGCCACCGTCCAGCACCAGCTGGCCAAAGCGGGCCAGATCCCGCGTGCGGTAGCGGGTGCCGCCGCCGCCCATGCCGATGCCCTCCGGCGAGCGGTTCCACTGGCTGCGGGTGATGCCCAGCGGCCGCTCCAGGGCGCGCGCGGCGTAGTCGGCCAGCGGTTGACCACTGGCCTGCTCCAGCACTGCGCCGAGTACGAACGGGTTGGCGGTGCAGTAGGCGAACGCGCGCCCATGCGGGCTGTCCTCCGGCCGCTGCATCCACGGCGCGAAGCCCTTCACCGGCAGACCCAGGGTGAAGTCCAGCCACTTCTCGGACACGTACATGCGTTCCTCGTGGCCGGACGAGAACTGGTTTTCGTCATCGCATTCCCACAGGCTGCTCATGGTCAGCAGATCCTGCACGGTGGTGGCACGCAGGCGCGGGTCGACCGCGTGGTGGGCGGTGTAGGCCGGAAAGTAGTCGTACACACGGGCCTGCACGCCGGGCAGGGTGCCCTCACCAATGGCGGCACCGACCAGCAGCGCGGTCACGCCCTTGCTGGCCGAACGCACGTCGTGCAGAGTCTGCGCGTCGGCGCCATTGAAGTAGCCTTCGTAGACCACCTCGCCATCGACCTGCAGCAGCACGCTGCGGATCTGCTTCAGTTCATCGCTGGCGATGGCCTGCTGCAGGGCCTGCAGGCGGGCCGGGTCGGGTGGGGTGGCGCGGGCGGCGAAGGGCAGGGTGCAGACCGCGCAGAGCAGGGCGAGGGCAGGCAGGATCGAACGCATCGTCGGACTCCATCAAAGGGAGCCCGATTGAGCCGGCGCTGCGACTGAAGTGCTGGAAACCGGTCTGAAGAATTCTGAAGTCCTTGTGCCACAAGGCTTCAGCACCCGGCAGGTGTCAACCCTGGTTGACGCGCTCCTCCTCCTCTTCCTCGCCCAGCCACCACACCTGGCCCGGCTCCGGATCACTCAAGGGATGCTCGCGCTGCTCGATGGCCTGCAGCACGCGCCCCGGTCCCGCCGCGGTCCAGGTCGCCAGCAGCTTCTCCACCGCGGCCCGGCCCTGCGCGGCGATGCCCAGGTCGCGCTCACGCGTCCAACCACCGTCGTCATCGTTGCCGGCCTCGTCGTCATGCCGGTGCGGGGTGCCATAGCTGCAGCGGCGGCACAGCCGGCGTACCGTCGCGGTCCAGTCCTCGACCGTGCCGATGCCAGGCAGGGTCAGTGCCTCCAGCGCAGCGACATCGTCGACCGAGTCGCACTGCACGAACACGGTGAAGGTCGCCATGTCCGATGCCTGCAGCCGCTGCATCGCATTGAACACCGGCACATCGCCGTCGCCGTAGGCACGGCGGCCGGTGGAGGCGCCGTCATGCAGCACGATGTCGCCGAAGCGGAAGCCGCTTTCAGGCAGTGGCACGTTGCCGATGCGCGCGCGCACCGGGTCGATGCGGTTCATGTACACCACTTCGGCATCCTTCCAGGGCGCCAGGCGCACGCAGGCCACGCCGAAGTTGCCTGCGATCTCGCCGTCACCCTCGGGCAGGGTGATGCCACACCGGCTCCACTGCCGGCGTGCCTCGGTCCAGTCGCCCAGGGCACTGGCCGCGATCCCAGCATTCCAGGCGGCGGCTTCGTCGAATTCGTCGCTCGCCTGCTCCGCACGCAGGTTGTCCTGCAGCGAGGCGGGCCAGTCGCGCAGGTACTTGTGCGCCAGCCCGCGCATGTAATGCAGGTAGGACACCTCGGGCGCGTGCTCGATCAGTTCGCCGAACAGGTGCGCGGCCTGTGCCAGGTCGCCCTCGTCGAAGGCCGCGTATGCGCGGGACTGTTTGGCCCGCAGTGCATCATGGGTGGCGTCTTGAGGGGCGTCGTGGTCTGTGCTCATGTCCGTGTGCGATTGAAGATCCGCGGCTACCTTAGCCGATGCGGGATCCGTGTAGAGTCGAGCCTGCTCGACTCTACCTATCGGGAGTTTCCATGTTGCGCCAGACCCTGGCCGGGCTTGCCCTGCTGATTGCCGCCGCCGTTCCCGCCGCCAGCCACGCGGCGCAGTCGCCGATCTACGGCGCGTACTACCCCGGTGGTTCGGCCGATCGTTACCCGGTGTCGCACATACCGGCCGAGCGCCTGACCCACCTGTTCTATGCGTTTTCCACCATCGAAGCCGGGCGCTGCACGG
Source organism: Stenotrophomonas sp. STEN087 (assembly GCF_056759115.1). Taxonomy (NCBI): domain Bacteria; kingdom Pseudomonadati; phylum Pseudomonadota; class Gammaproteobacteria; order Lysobacterales; family Lysobacteraceae; genus Stenotrophomonas; species Stenotrophomonas sp. STEN087. Next base: position 13,615 of record NZ_JBRRCR010000095.1, read on the forward strand.
TGGGTGCCGAAGCGCCGAAGAATTTCGCCGCGCTGGCCGAGCTGAAGAAGGCGCATCCGCACCTGCGCACGCTGATCTCCATCGGCGGCTGGGGCGCGGGCGGGTTCTCCGATGCCGCGCTTACCGAGGCCAGCCGCAAGCGCCTGGTTGATTCCTGCATGGCGCTGTTCTTCGACCAGTACGCAGGCAGCTTCGACGGCGTGGACATCGACTGGGAATTCCCGGTCAGTGGCGGGCCGAAGGAACTGGCCCATCGCCCACAGGACCGCGCGAACATGACGAAGCTCGCGCAGGCCTTCCGCGTGGCGCTGGATGCGCGTGGCCGCAAGCGCGGCCAACCGATGCTGCTGACCGCCGCGCTCGCGGCCGGCCGCCTGCAGACCGACGGACCCTATGACCCGGCGGCCAGCTACGATCTGCCGGCGCTGGCCAAGGTGTTCGATTTCATCAACCTGATGGGCTATGACATGGGTACCGGATTCTCGGCGGTGTCGACCTTCAATGCGCCGCTGCATGAAGTGCCGGCCGACCCGCTGGCGCCGGAACTGCGGCGCTGGAACAACGTGGCCGGCGCCGTGCAGTACTACCGCGACCACGGCGTGCCGGCCGACAAGCTGGTGCTGGGCGTGCCGTTCTACGGGCGTGGTTTCAAGGTCACCGGTGACGCGCCCGATGGCCTCTACCAGCCCTACAGCGCACCGGCCGATGCCGGCGACTGGCGGGTGATCAAGGCGCGCTACCTGGACCAGCCGGGCTGGACGAAGCACTGGCAGCCGCAGGCGCAGAGCCCGTGGCTGTACAACGCGGCCGAGAAGATCTTCATCAGCTACGAAGACCCGCGCTCGATCGGCCTGCGCGCGCAGTTCGCCCGTGAGCAGGGCCTGGCCGGCGTGTTCATGTGGGAGCTGACCGGTGACGACGAACAGGCCAGCCTGCTCAACGCCATGCTCGCACCGTGGCACAAGGCCCGCGTCGGCGACTGACCAGGCCTTTGTAGAGTCGGGGGGCCCGGGGGGGGCGGGGTGGGGGGCGACCAAACCCCAGCGCAAGGGGGGGGGCGGAGGAACACGGGGGGGGGGGGGGTGGGGCGGCGGGCCCCGCGCCGGG
>NZ_JBRRCR010000096.1:0-14119 GCF_056759115.1 Stenotrophomonas sp. STEN087
CGAAGGCGGCACCGGTTTGAATCTCCTCGCCCCAGCGGGGTTGGATGTTTTTTTCAATCGTGGGGGCCTTGGGGCCGTCCGGAGTTGATCCAATCGGGGTCGGCTCCCGATTCGCGGTATCCGACCCCATGCAGGTTCAGTGCAGCAGAATGAGGGTGGCCAGGCCGAGGAAGCTGAAGAAGCCCATCACGTCGGTCACCGCGGTCACCACCACGGTGCCGGCCACGGCCGGGTCCACGTTCATGCGCTTGAGCAGCAGCGGCAGCAGCACGCCGGCCAGCGCCGCGGCCAGGAAGTTGATGATCAGCGCCAGGGTGATCACCAGCGACAGCAGCAGGCTGTGGAACCACAGGAACGCGATGAGACCGACCAGCAGGCCGATCAGCGTGCCGTTGATCAGCGCCACGCGCGCTTCCTTCCACAGCAGGATGCGCGCATTGCTCTGGCCCACCTGGCCCAGCGCGATGCCGCGCACCATCAGGGTCAGCACCTGCACCGCCGCGTTGCCGCCGACGCCGGCGACGATCGGCATCAGCACTGCCAGCGCCACCACTTTCTGCAGGGTCAGTTCGAACTGGCCGATCACGCTGGCGGCGAGGAACGCCGTGCACAGGTTGATGCCCAGCCAGACCACGCGGCCGCGCACGGCACGCTTGATCGGCGAGAACAGATCCTCTTCCTCGTCCAGGCCGGCCGCGCCCAGTGCCTGGTGCTCGGCCTGCGAACGGATGATGTCCACCACGTCATCGATGGTGATGCGGCCGAGCAGGATGTTGTTGTCGTCCACCACCGGCGCGGACACCCAGTCATGGTCGGAGAACTGCCGGGCGACTTCCTGGTCGCTCTCGCCGACGTCGATGGCCGGCTGTTCGTCGTCGATCAGGCGGTTGATCGGCGTGGTGTCTTCGTGGGTGACCAGCGCGGCCAGCGACACGCGGCCCAGGTACTGGTGGCGGCGGCTGACCACGAACAGGTGATCGGTGTGGTCGGGCAGTTCGCCACGCAGGCGCAGGTAGCGCAGCACCACGTCGACATTGACGTCGGCGCGCACGGTCACCACGTCCGGGTTCATCAGTCGGCCGGCGCTGTCCTCGGGATACGACAGCACCTGTTCCAGGCGCTCGCGGTTCTCGCGGTCCATCGACTTGAGGACCTCGTCGATGACCGTATCGGGCAGGTCCTCGACCAGGTCGGCCAGGTCATCGATGTCCAGGTCTTCGACCGCGGCGATGATTTCGTCGGGGTCCATGTCCGCGAGCAGGCTCTCGCGCACTTCCTCGCCGACGTGGACCAGCACCTCGCCATCGTCCTCGGGATCGACCAGCCCCCACACCACTTCGCGCTTGCCCGGGGGCAGCGATTCGAGCAGGTTGCCGATCTCGGCCGGCGCCAGCGTGTTGACGAGCCGACGCACCGGCCCCAGCCGGCCGCTGTCCAGTGCATCGGACAGCATCCGCAGTTGGCGTGCAGTCTTGTCGTGGCGTACGGCTTCAGCCATCACAGCTCCCGCGGGAAGAGAAAAGCCGCGATCCCGGCAAGGATGCGGCAAGAGGGGTGTTCAGTGCGTCATTATCGCAAGCGGATGTTTCAACGCATAGCCGCCGGGCATGGCCCGGCGCTACCGGGGATGCGTTGTGGTGGTAGCGCCGGGCCGTGCCCGGCGAGCGCGTAGCGCGGCAGTCAGGGAGTCTCGGCCACCAGCGCCAGCCAGCGTTCGATGCCGCGGCGGTCGCGCGCGGCCAGCAGCTTCGGCGCGCGCGCACGCAGTGTGGCCAGGTCGGCTTCGCGGATCGCGCGGCGCACTTCCAGCAGGGTGCCCGGGTGCAGGCTGAACTCGCTCAACCCCAGTGCCAGCAGCAGCGGGGTCATGCGCGCGTCGCCGGCCATCTCGCCACACACGGCCACCGGGATGCGATGGCGTGCGCCGGTGTCGATGACCATCTGCAGCAGGCGCAGCACCGCCGGGTGCAGCGGCGAATACAGCTCGCCCAGCGCCTCGTTGTTGCGGTCGGCGGCCAGCAGGTACTGCACCAGGTCGTTGGTGCCGATCGACAGGAAGTCGACCAGGTCGATGAAACTCTCCAGCGCCAGCGCAGCGGCGGGCACTTCGATCATCGCGCCCAACGGCACGTGCTCGGCCACCACGTGGCCTTCGCCGCGCAGCTGTTCGGTCAGCTTGAGCATGCGCCGGCGTACCGCCAGCAGTTCCTCGCGGGTGCTGACCATGGGGATCAGTGCACGCAGCTTGCCGTAGGCCGACGCGCGCAGGATCGCGCGCAGCTGGGTGTCGGACACCTTCGGCCGCGCCAGCGACAGGCGCACGCCGCGCAGGCCCAGTGCCGGGTTTTCCTCGTTGCTCAGGGTCAGCCCGGTGCGGTCGGCCTTGTCCGCGCCCAGGTCGAGAGTGCGGATGGTGACCGGTCGCCCGCTCATGCCCAGGGCGGCATCGCGGTAGGTCTGGAACTGTTCTTCTTCGTCCGGCAGCTCGTTGCGCTGCAGGAACAGGAATTCGGTGCGGTACAGGCCCAGCCCCTGCGCGCCCAGCGCATGCGCCTGGGTCACGTCCTCCAGCGATTCGGCATTGGCCAGCAGGGCGATGTCGACCTGGTCGCGGGTACGGCTGGGTTTGCTGCGCAGGCGGCCAAGCTCGCGCTGCTCGCGCGCGTGCTCCTTCAGGCGCACGCGGTAATCGCGCAGGTTGTCGGCCTGCGGGTTGACCGTGATGCTGCCGTCGGCGCCATCGATGATGAGCACGTCGCCGTCGGCGATGCGGCTGAGCACCTGCTGCACGTTGACGATGAGCGGCAGGTGCAGGCTGCGGGCAAGGATCGCGCTGTGCGACAGCGCGCTGCCGGCGGCGGTGACGATGCCGACCACGCCCTGCGCCTGCAGCTGGGCCAGCTCGGACGGGGCGATGTTGTCGCAGACCAGGATCTCGCCGGCCAGGCCCTTCACCATCGGCGGGCGGTCGTGCTGCAGGAAGGCGTGGATGCGGCCGATCACATGGTCCAGGTCGTCCATGCGGCTCTTCAGATAGGCATCGTCCATGCCATCAAAGACCTTGGCCAGGCGGTCGCGCTGCAGGCGCAGCGCGTAGCCGGCACTGTAGGGGCCGCTGCGGATCAGTTCGTCCAGGCCATACAGCAGTTCGGGGTCGTCCAGCAGCAGCGCGTGCAGGTCGAGGAATTCGCCGACATCGTGGCTCAGTGCACCGTGCAGGCGCTGGCGCAGGTCATGCATTTCCGCGCGTGCGGCATCCAGTGCGCGGTGCAGGCGGGCCAGCTCGGCCTCCACCTGCTGTGGTGCGACGCGTTGTTCGGCCACTTCCAGCGCGTGCGGCAGGCGCACCCGCGCCCGTCCCATCGCCGAACCGCGTGCGGCGCCGTGGCCGGCCAGCAGCTGTACCGGCCGTTGGCCGGTGGCAGGTTGGCCGGCGCGTGCGCGTGGCACGCTCAGCTGTCCTCGTCGAAGCGGCGCTCGAACAGGTCGACCACGGCGTCCATCGCCGCGGCTTCATCCTCGCCGTTGATGCGGATGGTGACCGGGGTACCCTGGGCAGCGGCCAGCAGCATCACGCCCATGATGCTCTTGGCGTTGATCTCACGGCCCTTGGCGGCCATGGTCACGTTGCAGCGGAATGGGGCCAGCGTCTGCACCAGCTTGGCGGTGGCCCGGGCATGCAGGCCCAGGCGGTTGCTCACGGTGAGTTCTCGTTCAAGCATCGTCGACTATCGCTCCATTACGGGTGCCCGCCGCGGCTGTGGCGGGCAGTTGATCCAGTCCCTGTTCCGGATAATTCATCACCCGCAGCAACATCGGCAGACTCAGCGCCGACACCCGGCGAACCGGGGTCCCCAACCGGGCCAGCTGCCCGGCAAGGCTGGCGGGGCTGGCGCCGTACAGGTCGGTCAGGATCAGCACGCCTTCGCCACCATCGACCCGGCGCAGAGCAGCCGAGGCGAGCGGGAGAAGGGCATCCAGGTCTGCGTCGAACGGTACTTCGAAAGCTTCGGTTTTCAGCGGCAATTGCCGCAGGAGCCGGGTCGCCACGTCAAGCAGGGCGGTCCCGACCCCGGGATGTGTTACGAGGAGAATGCCACAGGTCATTACTGCACGTTAACAGGTCGAGGTGAATTGGCGATAGCAGCAGGAGAGGGGCACTGTGTCCCGTATTCATGTATTCCGCCCAGTAGATCCACGCCATGCGTGGATGGGCCCCGCGTGGAGCAGCCAAACGCCCCCGGGGCAGCTCCGGCAGGCGTTCAACTTCGGTCGAAAGTGGTTGAGGGCAGCGGCCGGCTACGGATGCTTGTGCCGCCCTGCGGGCGGTCTCCACGCATGGCGTGGATCTACGCCCATTGTTCCGTCTTCGCTCTAAGGTCAATCCTGTTCGCGGTGGTACGTGGCCACGTCATCCCAGCCCATCTCGCGGGCGTGCCGTGCCATGCGCTCGGCCAGGTACACCGAGCGATGCTTGCCGCCGGTGCAGCCGAAGGCCACCGTCACGTAGCTGCGGGTGCCATCGCCCAGCTTGGGCAGCCAGGTGTCGAGGAAATCCATCAGCTGGGTCAGGTAGCGCTGCACGTCCGGCTGCGCTTCCAGGTAGTCACGCACGCCGGGCTCGCGGCCGCTGAGTGCACGTAGGTCCGGGTCCCAGTGCGGGTTGGGCAGCACGCGTGCATCGAACACGAAGTCGGCCTCGGCCGGCACGCCGCGCTTGTAGGCAAACGATTCGAACAGCAGCGACAGGCGCGTGGCGTGGCCCATCGCGAACTCGGTGATGATGCGCCGGCGCAGCTGGTGCACGTTCAATGCACTGGTATCGATCACCACATCGGCCTCGCGGCGCAGCGGTGCGATCAGCTCGCGCTCGCGGGCGATGGCTTCGGGCAGTGACAGCCCGAGCTGGCTCAGCGGGTGCCGGCGACGGGTGTCGGCATAGCGCTTGAGCATCGTCTCGTCGCTGGCCTCGAAGTACAGCACCTTCGTTTCCACGCCGGCATCGGTGGCCAGCTTGCGCCAGTTGGCCAGCTGGCTCAGGTCGGCCTGGCCGCGGACGTCGATGCCCACCGCCAGCCGGCGCGGCGCGCCACCGTCATGGTTCTCCAGCACGCTACGGACGAAAGCCGGCAGCAGCTGGATCGGCAGGTTGTCCGAACAGTAGTAGTCCTGGTCCTCGAAGGTCTTCAGGGCGACGGATTTACCCGAGCCGGACAGGCCGCTGACGATGATCAGGGTCGGGGCGGTGGGGGTGGGGGTGCTCATGGACAGGCTCTTGGTGATGGGGCTCAGGGCGTTCGCCGTTCCAGCAGGTTGCTGTGGCGGGCGATGAACATCGCCGCCGGGTCGATACCCTTGGTACGCAGAATGTGCAGGCGGGTGGCCGCCTCGGTCAGGACCGCCAGGTTGCGGCCGGGCATCACCGGCAGGGTGATCAGCGGCACGTCCAGGTCCAGCACGTGGCGGGTGCCCGAATCGCCGGTCAGGCGCTCGTAACCGTGCGGGGTGGGTTCGGTCATCGGCTTGGTCAGGTGGACGATCAGCCGAAGGTACTTGTTCTTCTTTACCGCCGTATCACCGAACATCTCGCGCACGTTCAGCACGCCCAGGCCGCGCACTTCCAGCAGGTCCTGCAACAGCTCGGGGCAGGTGCCATCAAGCACGTCGGGGGCGATCTGGGTGAATTCGGGGGCATCGTCGGCCACCAGGCGGTGGCCGCGGCTGAGCAGTTCCAGCGCCAGCTCGCTCTTGCCCGACCCGGCCTCACCGGTGATCAGCACGCCGATGGAGTAAATCTCCATGAACACGCCATGCAGGATGACCCGCGGCGCCAGCGTGCGCGCCAGGTGGTAGGACAGGTGGTTGAGCAGTTCATGGCCGCGCTTGGGCGACAGCCACAGCGGCGTGCCGGATTCATCGGCGGCCGCGCGCAGGTCTTCCGGGCACGCCTGGTTGCGGGTCAGCACCAGCGCCAGCGGGTGCGACTGCATGATCTTCTCGATGGTCTCCCAGCGCTGGCGCGGTTCCAGCGCGTCCAGCCAGGACAGTTCCTCGGTCCCGAGGATCTGCACCTTGTTGGGGTAGATCGCATTGAGGTAGCCAGCCAGCGAAGGGCGGCGGGAGACCGTGTTGCCGGCTTCCAGCTCGCGTTTTTCGCCGGCCTTGCCAGCGGCCCAGCGCAGTCCCAGCCGCTCGCGCTGCTGGTCGAACAGTTCGCGTGCGGTGATGCTGGTATTCATGCGGCGCTCGCCGATGGGGGAAGGTCCAGGGCCTCGCGCAGTTCCCCTGCATCGCCGGCCGCGCGCAGGGCGTCGCGGATCGACGGCGTCGAGAACAGCTCGGCCAGTTCGGACAGCAGCATCAGGTGCTGGTGGGTGTAGTGGGCGGGGACGGCCATGGCGAACACCAGATCCACCGGTTCATCGCCGCCGAAATCGACCGGGGTCTGCAACCGCAGCAGGGCGCCGCGGGGACGGTCCAGGGCAGGCGCCCGGCCGTGGGGAATGGCGATGCCGCAACCGATCGCCGTACTGCCCAGGGCTTCGCGCTGGCACAGGTTGAGGTAGATCTGTTCGGCGTTGGCCTGGCGGCAGGCCAGCAACCCGGCGGCGGCCTGCAGGACGCTGTCGCGGTCGGTGGCCGTGCAGAGCTGGGTCTGCACGGCCGCCAGGAGGTCAGTCAGTGGCATGTCTGCGGGGAGCGGTGGCGATCAGCCGCCATTGTCGCCCACCGGCAGCGGTGCGTGCTGCTGTTTTTTCTCCTTGTGCTTGATCACCAGACGGTCGAGCTTGTCCGCCAGCACGTCGATGGCGGCATACATGGTCTGGCCGCCGGCTTCGGCGTGCAGGGTCTGGCCGGGAATATTGAGGCTGGCGTCGACGTGGTGTTCGGTCTTCTGCAGCTTGAGGGTTACCCGCGCTTCGCAGTGCTGGTCGAAGTGCTTTCCGACCCGGGCCAGCTTTTCTTCAACATACGACTGCAGGGCCGGGGTGACTTCGACATCTTTGCCAAACGTTTCGATGCGCATCGGGTTTCTCCTTGTTCGGATGTGCCAATGAACCTCTCCGCCGGGCGCGGCGGCGCGTCAAGCGATTCTGACCCTTTCGTGCGAGGCGGAGATGTTCATGGCCTCACGATACTTCGCCACGGTGCGCCGCGCTACTGGGATTCCCGACGTTTTGAGCAGGTCAGCCAGCTTGGCGTCAGAAAGCGGCTTGCGTGGGTTTTCGTCATCGATCAGGCGGCGGATCATCGCCTGGATGGCGGTACTGGAAGCTTCGCCACCACCTTCGGTGTCGATGCCGGATGCGAAGAACGCGCGCAGCGGCAGGGTGCCGCGCGGCGTACGTACGTGCTTGCGGGCGATCGCCCGCGAGACGGTGGATTCATGCAGGCCCAGCTCGGCGGCGATCTCGCGCAGGGTCAGCGGGCGCAGTGCCTGTTCACCGAATTCGAGGAAGCCTGCCTGCTGCTGGATCAGGCTGCGCACCACCCGCAGCAGGGTCTCGCCGCGCGCCTGCAGGCCCTTGAGCAGCCAGCGGGCTTCCTGCAGCTGGGCGCGCAGGTAACCGGCGTCGGCGTCGCCGCAGCGGCGGATCATCTGTTCGTAGCCGCGGTGGATGATCACCTTGGGCCCGGCGTGGGCGGCCAGCGCGGCGCGCCACAGGCCGTTCTGCCGCCACACCACCACGTCCGGCACCACGTAGGTGTCCTGCGCCAGCGGTGCGATCTGGGTGCCGGGACGCGGGTCCAGCGAGCGCAGCAGGGCGACCGCGGTCTCGACCTCGGCCAGCGGCTGCTTCAGTTCCTGGGCCAGGCCGGCCACGCCGCTGCGTGGCAGGCGCTCCAGCGGGCCGGCGGCGACCTGCCGGGCCAGCGCCAGGCCGGGGGTATCGGCGGGCAGCACGTCCAGCTGCAGCTGCAGGCATTCGCCCAGGCAGCGTGCGGCCACGCCCACCGGGTCGAAGCGCTGCACCTGGTGCAGCACGGTGAGGATCTCGTCTTCGCCGGCATGGATGGCCGGCAGCAGGGTTTCGGCGATGGTCGCCAGCGGCTCGCGCAGGTAGCCGTCTTCTTCCAGCGCATCGATCAGCGCCGCGCCGATGCTGCGGTCGCGCGTCGACAGGTGCGAGAGGTGCAGCTGCCACAGCAGGTGGTCGGCCAGGGTCTCGACCTCGGCCACGCGCTCGGCGGCGCTGCCGGTGTCCTCATCGTCGTCGAAACTGCCGCTGCTGCCAGGATTGTTCCAGTCCAGCTCGGCGGGGGCCCAGTCGTCGCCGCTGGGCGCGGCCGGTTCCGGCGGCGCATCGCCGTCGGCACCGCCGTCATCGGCGCTGTCGCTGCTGGCACCGGCACCGGCATCGCTGCTGTCGGCCCAGTCCAGCAGGGGGTTGCTTTCCACCGCCTGGGCGATTTCCAGCTCCAGCTCGGTGGTGGACATCTGCAGCAGCTTGATCGCCTGCTGCAGCTGTGGTGTCAGCACCAGCTGCTGTCCCAACGATGTCTGCAGCCGAGTCTTCATGCCTATGCCGAAACGGAGGGGATGGGCCCGGCGGCCGCCGTCACAGCTTGAAGGAATCTCCAAGGTAGACGCGACGGACGTCGGCGTTGTCCAGGATCGCTTCCGGCGAGCCCTGGGCGAGGACGGTGCCCTCAGCGAGGATATACGCGCGGTCGCAGATTCCCAAGGTTTCGCGCACGTTGTGGTCGGTGATGAGCACACCGATGCCGCGCTGCTTGAGATGGGTGACGATGCGCTGGATCTCGCCGACCGAGATCGGATCGACGCCGGCGAAGGGTTCGTCGAGCAGGATCAGGCGCGGCTTGGCGGCCAGGGCACGGGCGATCTCGCAGCGGCGGCGTTCACCGCCGGACAGGCTGGCGCCGAGCTGGTCGGCCACGTGGCCCAGCTGCAGTTCGTCGAGCAGGCCACTGAGTTCGCGCTCGCGGCCGGCCGAATCCAGGTCGTCGCGCAGCTCCAGCACCAGGCGCAGGTTGTCGGCCACGGTCAGCTTGCGGAACACCGACGGTTCCTGCGGCAGGTAGCCCACGCCCTGCTTGGCGCGCGTGTACATCGGGTCGCCGGTGATGTCCTGGCCGTCCAGCACGATGCTGCCGGCATCGGCTTCGACCAGGCCCACGATCATGTAGAAGCAGGTGGTCTTGCCGGCGCCGTTGGGGCCGAGCAGGCCGACCACTTCACCGGCATCGAGGGTCAGCCCGAAGTCCTTGACGACTTCGCGCTGCTTGTACTTCTTGCGCAGGCCCTTGGCGACAAGCATTACTTCTTGCTCCCCGCCGCCGGCGCAGCAGGCGTCTTGTTCTTGGGCGGAATGACGGTACGCACGCGGCTGCCGTCGCCACCGGAATTCATCTCGCCGGTACGGGTGTTGTAGACCATGCGCTGGCCGGCATTGGTACCGCGCGCGCTGGTCACCTTGTAGTTGCCGGTGAGGGTGATGATCTCGGTCTTGATGTCGTAGTCGATCTTGTCGGCCACTGCGTCCATCCAGGTGCCGTCATCGAGCTGCTGCTTCATCTTGGCCTGCTTGCCGGTGAACACGGCACGCACGGCCTCGCCGTCCTTCATGTAGATCTCGGCCTCGGACGAACGCAGGTCCAGCGAGCCCTGGGTGATGACCACCCCCTGCGACAGCGTGGTCTTGCCATCGCCGGTGAGGTTGCCGGCCTGTGCGCCGGCATCGATGTTCATGGGCTCGTTGCGGTCGGTGGACTTGGCCTGCGCGAAGGCGGGGACCAGCAGACCAAGGGCGAGCACGGCAGCAAAGGGAATCTTCATCGGGGTCCGTTCTACCGGTGAGGCTGCCCGGTCAGGCCGGGCGGCGGGTGGGGGCTGCGGCCCTGCGCCAGTCGCAATGGCGACGTCGCGGGCCAGCGGCGGAATCAGCGTTGGGGCGTGTAGCGGCCCTTGGACTGGCTGAGGAAATGATACGTGTTGTTCTTCGAATCCACCTCGAACCCGACGCCGGACTGCTCCATGCCCGGGCGGGTCATGGTGACCCGGGCATCGGTACGGGCGCGGCTTTCCTTCGGGAACACGTCCAGGTGGTCGGTGCGGAAGGTGGTGGGTACGACGCCGGGGGCGGCGGGGCTGTCGCCGGAAACGTCACCGCGCAGCTTCATCTGGTCGCCCTTGGCGCTGAGCCAGCCGGTCTGCGCGCGCAGGGTCCAGTGCTGGCCGTCCTTGTCGGGCATCTCGAACAGCGGGGTGGTGATGTTGATGGTCTGGTCGCCGCGCTGGCGCTCCAGCAGCGGTGCGCGCAGGGTGGTCGATTCCTTGCCCTGTTCGTCCAGCGCCACGATCTGGAAGTCGTGCAGGATGTAATCCACGCCGACGTCCTGGCCGGTCTGCACCGGCCCCTTGTCGCGGTTGCGCAGGGCCGCCCAGCTGCTCAGCAGGGCCGCCAGCAGCAGGCCGACGCCGAGCACGGTGCGCCAGTTCAGCGACGGAGCATTCATGCGCCGAACCTCGCCAGCACCGCATCGATGTGTCCCTGCGCGGCCAGCAGCACGTCGCACAGCTCACGGGCGGCGCCACGGCCGCCGTCGCTGCGGGTGGTCCAGTGCACGCGCTCGGCGATCCACGGGTGGGCGTTGGCCGGGGCCACGGCCAGGCCGACCGCGCCCAGCGGCGCCAGGTCCGGCAGGTCGTCACCCATGAACGCCACCTGGTCCAGGCCGATGCCGTGCTGGGCGCACAGCGCCTGCACGCTGGCCAGCTTGTCGCCCACCGCGATCTGGGTGTCGATGCCCAGATCGGCACCGCGGCGCAGCGCCGACTGGCTGTTGCGCGCGGTGATCAGCACGGGGTGGATGCCGTGCTGCTGCAGCAGTTTCAGACCCAGACCATCCTGCACGAAGTACGCCTTGCTCTCGTTGCCGTCCTTGTCGTAGTACAGCCGACCGTCGGTGAGGGTGCCGTCCACGTCGAAGCAGGCCAGGCGGATCCGGGCCGCGGCGGCATGCAGGTGGGCGGGGAAGGCGGGCAGGGGGGACCAGGGCATCAGGGCAGCAGGCTCGGTTGGGGCGGGTGCGGGGTACAGTCTGAATGGGGTCTACCGACTCTCGGTTAAACCACCCGGGCCCGCAACAGGTCATGAATGTTCAGCGCGCCGACCGCGCGGCCCTGGCCATCGACCACGATCAGGCCGTTGATCTTGTGGGTCTCCATCAGCCGTGCGGCTTCCACCGCCAGCTGGTCGGCGCCGATGGTGCGCGGGTTGCGGGTCATCACCTCGGCGATCTTCGCCGTGCGCACGTCCAGCTCGGTATCCAGCGCGCGGCGCAGGTCGCCGTCGGTGAACAGGCCGATCAGCACGCCCTGGGCATCGACCACGGCGGTCATGCCCAGCCGCTTGCGACTCATCTCCATCAGCGCCTGGCTGAGGCTGGCCTCGGCATCGACCTTGGGCAGGTCCTCGCCGCTGTGCATCACGTCGGTGATGTGCAGCAGCAGGCGGCGGCCGAGGCTGCCGGCCGGGTGCGAGCGGGCGAAATCGTCGGCGGTGAAGCCGCGCGCGTCGAGCAGGGCCACGGCCAGCGCATCGCCCATCGCCAGCGAGGCGGTGGTGCTGGAGGTCGGTGCCAGCGCCAGCGGGCAGGCCTCGGCCGGCACGCTGACGTCCAGGTGCACGTCGGCAGCCTTGGCCAGGCTGGACTGCGGCCGGCCGGTCATGGAAATCAACACGTTACCCTGGCGCTTGAGCACCGGCAGCAGCATCAGCACCTCGTCCGATTCACCCGAATAGGACAGCGCCAGCACCACGTCATCCTCGGTGATCATGCCCAGGTCGCCGTGGCCGGCCTCGCCCGGGTGCACGTAGAAGGCCGGGGTGCCGGTGGAGGCCAGGGTGGCGGCGATCTTGCGGGCGACATGGCCGGACTTGCCCATGCCGGTGGCGACCACCCGGCCGCGGCTGCCCAGGATGGCCTGGCAGGCCTGCTGGAAGGCCTCGCCCAGCCCGTTGGCGACGGCCTGCAGCGCCTGCTGCTCGATCTCGAACACGCGGCGGCCGCTGGCCACCAGGGCGGCGGGATCGACGGAACGGGGGGGCAGGGAGGACTCGGCCATGCGGACGCCACGCAGCGGAAGTAGAATGAGGGTTCATTTTATTAGGAAAGTCCGTTGGACGCTGACACCATCCGCAATCTGATCGAAACCGGCCTGCCGGGCGCCCGCGCCGACGTGCGTGGCGACGATGGCGTGCATTTCGAAGCGACCGTGGTCTGCGAGGCCTTTGCCGGCAAGATGCCGCTGGCCCGCCACCGGATGGTCTATGCCACCCTGGGCGACCTGATGGGCGGCGCGATCCACGCACTGGCGCTGAAAACCGTGACCCCGGCCGAAGCCGGCTGAACCGCAGAAGATTCCCTATACATGGCCAAGATCGTTGTGACCGGCGGCGCTGCGCTGCACGGTGAAGTGAGCATCTCCGGCGCCAAGAACGCCGTCCTCCCCATTCTCTGCGCGACCCTGCTGGCCGATGCGCCGGTGGAGATCACCAACGTTCCGCACCTGCACGACGTGGTCACCACGGTGAAGCTGCTGGGCGAACTGGGTGCCAAGGTCACCATCGACCAGGGCACCCTGTCGCGCGGCAGCGCGATCGTGGTCGACCCGCGCTCGGTCAACCAGCACGTGGCGCCCTACGAGCTGGTCAAGACCATGCGCGCCTCGATCCTGGTGCTGGGCCCGCTGCTGGCCCGCTTCGGCGCGGCCGAAGTGTCGCTGCCCGGTGGCTGCGCCATCGGTTCGCGTCCGGTCGACCAGCACATCAAGGGCCTGCAGGCGCTGGGTGCGGACATCGTGGTCGAGAACGGCTTCATCAAGGCCACCGCCAAGCGCCTGAAGGGTGGCCACTTCACCTTCGACATGGTCAGCGTCACCGGCACCGAGAACGTGCTGATGGCCGCCGTGCTGGCCGAGGGCACCACCATCCTCGACAACGCCGCGATGGAACCGGAAGTGACCGACCTGGCGCACTGCCTGATCGCACTGGGCGCGAAGATCGAAGGCCTGGGCACCGCCCGCCTGGTCATCGAAGGCGTCGAGCGCCTGTCCGGTGGCCGCCATGAAGTGCTGCCCGACCGCATCGAGACCGGCACCTTCCTGGTGGCCGCGGCGATGACCGGCGGCAAGGTGACCGTGAACCGCGCGCGCCCGAACACCATGGACGCCGTGCTGTCCAAGCTGGTCGAGGCCGGTGCGACGATCGAGACCACCGAAGACAGCATCACCCTGGACATGCAGGGCAAGCGGCCGAAGGCGGTCAACCTGACCACCGCGCCGTACCCGGCGTTCCCGACCGACATGCAGGCGCAGTTCATGGCGCTCAACTGCGTGGCCGACGGCGTGGGCGTGATCAACGAAACGATCTTCGAGAACCGTTTCATGCACGTCAACGAACTGCTGCGCCTGGGCGCGGACATCCAGGTGGAAGGCCACACGGCGATCGCCCGCGGCCACGAGCGCCTGAGCGGTGCACCGGTGATGGCCACCGACCTGCGCGCGTCGGCGTCGCTGATCCTGGCCGGCCTGATGGCCGACGGTGACACCACCATCGACCGCATCTACCACCTCGACCGTGGCTACGAGAACATCGAAGAGAAGCTGTCTTCGCTCGGTGCCACCATCCGGCGCGTGCCGTGATCCTGCGCGGCCGCTTCAGCCCCCGCCGCAAGGCGCTGCTGGCCCTGGTGCTGATCGTGCTGGCGTGGCTGGGCTATGCCTGGTACGCCAACCTGGCCATCACCAAGGGCATCGAGCAGAAGGACATGGACTGGAATGGCGATGGCACGGTCAGCCGTGACGAGATCATCCAGTCGTTCCATGCCGTTGCGGTGAACGACAGCCAGGAAGGCAACCGCCATTGCCGCACCTTCGTCTGGCGCAGCAGCGGCCAGCAGATCCGGGTGGACTGCCGTACCGAGTTCACGCCGGCCGCGGCCGAAGAGAAGAAATAAGAAAAACGCCCGCGCAAGCGGGCGTTTTTTCGGTAGCGCCCGGGCAAGCCCCGCGGGCCCGCCCCCGCGGACCCCCACCCCCCCCGGCATGCCCCGCGCGACCCCCGGCCCCCCCCGGCCGTGAAACCCGCGCGGG
>NZ_JBRRCR010000097.1:0-14118 GCF_056759115.1 Stenotrophomonas sp. STEN087
CGCGCACCGCCCCCCTCCTCGCTGCACCGCAGCCCCCGGCTCGACACCTAGCCCCGCCCGGCCCGCCCCCGCCGCTACCCACCCATCCACGCCATGCGTGGATGGGTATTCCCATCAGCTCGACAGGTGCTCGATCGCCGCGACCTTGCCCAGGCGCTCGCCCAGCAGGGTCAGCAGCGCCAGGCGGTTGCCACGCAGCGCCGGGTCTTCGGCATTCACCATCACGCCATCGAAGAACGCATCGACCTGCGGACGCAGGCGGGCCAGGCGCGCCAGCACGGCCACGTAGTCCTTCTGGTGCAGGCTGGCGCCGGTGTCATCGATGGCCGCAGTGACCGCTTCGGCCAGCGCGCGCTCGGCGTCTTCCTGCAGCAGCGATGCATCGATCTGGCCCGGGATGTCGCCCTCGGCCTTGCGCAGGATGTTGCGGATGCGCTTGTTGGCCGCGGCCAGCGCCTCGGCCTCCGGCAGCGCGGCGAAGGTGCCGATCGCGTCCAGGCGACGGTCGAAGTCATACAGCGAAGCCGGCTTCAGCTCGGCCACCGCGTTGAAGTGCGTGGCCGGCACGCCCTTGTCGCTGTAGTAGCCCTTCAGGCGGTCGAGGATGAAGTCGTACAGCTCGCCCACGTCGGCCTGCACGTTGCGCGCGGCCAGGCCGGCGTTGGCGCTGGCCAGCAACTCGCGCAGGTCCAGCTCGAAGCCGCTTTCGATGATGGTGCGGGCCAGGCCCAGCGCGTTGCGGCGCAGGGCGAACGGGTCCTTGTTGCCGGTCGGCTTCAGGCCTGCGGCGAAACCGCCGGCCAGGGTGTCCACGCGCTCGGCGATCGCCAGCACCTTGCCCAGCGCCGACAGCGCGATGTCATCGCCACCGAAGCGCGGCTGGTAGGCCTCGTCGATGGCCAGCGCCACCTCCGGCGATTCGCCACCGGCCACGGCGTAGTGGCGGCCGGCGATGCCCTGCAGTTCCGGGAATTCATTGACCATGCGCGACTGCAGGTCGTTCTTGGCCAGCTGTGCGGCACGCTTGGCCAGCACCGGGTCGGCACCGACCTGCGGCGCGATCACCTCGGCCAGCGCCGAGACGCGCGCCACCTTGTCGGCCACGCTGCCCAGCTTGGCCTGGTAGGTCACCGTCTTCAGGCCGTCGCCCATCGATTCCAGGCCCTGCTTCAGGTCTTCGTCGAAGAAGAACTTGGCATCGGCGAAGCGCGGGCGGATCACGCGCTCGTAGCCCTTGGCCACTTCGGCCACGTCCTTGGATTCGATGTTGGCGATGCCGATGAACTTCTCGGTCAGCTTGCCGCTGTCATCCAGCACCGGGAAGAACTTCTGGTTGATCTCCATCGTCTCGATCAGCGCTTCCTGCGGCACGGCCAGGAACGCACGCTCGAAGCTGCACAGCACCGCCGCCGGCCACTCGACCAGGTTCACCACCTGCTCCAGGTTGTCTTCGGTGATGCGGGCGCTGCCACCGGCCTGGCCAGCAGCGGCCTCGACCTCGGCAACGATGCGCTCGCGGCGCTCGGCTGGATCGACCAGCACCTTGGCCGCGCGCAGCGATTCGACGTAATCCTGCGGCTGGCTCAGCCACACGGTCTTGTCATGGTGGAAGCGGTGGCCACGGCTCATGCGGTCGGCCTTCAGGCCGAACAGCTCGGCCTCGACCACGTCGGCACCGTGCAGCAGCACCAGCCAGTGCGCCGGGCGGGCGAAGCCCCAGTCGTGGTCGCCCCAGCGCATCGGCTTGGGGATCGGCATCGCGGCGATGGCCTCGCGCAGGATCTCCGGCAGCAGCGCGGCGGTGCGCGCGCCCGGGCTCACCGCACGGTGGACGAAGCGCTCACCCTTGTTGTCGCTGGTCTTCTCCAGCGCGGTCCAGTCGATCCCGGCCTTGGCGGCGAAGCCCTGCAGGGCCTTGGTCGGCTGGCCTTCGGCGTCCAGTGCGATGTTCAGGTACGGGCCCAGCACTTCACTGCGCTGTTCCGGCTGTTCCAGGCCGACGCCAGGCAGCAGCACGGCCAGGCGGCGCGGGGTCGACAGCGGGCGGGCATCGCCCAGTTCCAGCTCGACGCCGCGCTTGCGCAGGCCGTCGACAACGCCATCGAAGAAGGCCTGGGCCAGGCCCGGCAGCGCCTTGACCGGCAGCTCCTCGGTGCCAAGTTCGATCAGCAGGGGGGACAGTTGGCTCATCGTTTCAATCCTGTGGTGGGGGCGCAGCGCGCGACGCGGCCGGCGCCCCGGGGCAATGGGGTGATGAAAAGCAGCGAGGCCGTCAGGCCTTCTTCGCGCCCGGGAAGCCCAGCTTCTCGCGCTGCTCGTAGTAGGCCTTGGCCACCGCCTGGGCCAGCGCGCGCACGCGCAGGATGTAGCGCTGGCGTTCGGTCACGCTGATCGCGCGGCGCGCATCGAGCAGGTTGAAGGTATGGCTGGCCTTCATCACCTGTTCGTACGCCGGCAGCGGCAGGTTCACTTCCACCAGCTTCTGCGCCTCGCGCTCGCACGCGTCGAAGCGGTGGAACATTTCTTCCACGTCGGCGTGTTCGAAGTTGTACGTGCTCTGCTCCACCTCGTTCTGGTGGTAGACGTCGCCGTAGGTCACCGGCTGGCCGTCCGGGCCGTAGGTCCAGACCAGGTCGTAGACGTTGTCGCAGTTCTGCAGGTACATGCACAGGCGCTCGAGACCGTAGGTGATCTCGCCCAGCACCGGGCGGCATTCCAGGCCACCGGCCTGCTGGAAGTAGGTGAACTGGGTCACCTCCATGCCGTTGAGCCAGACTTCCCAGCCCAGGCCCCAGGCGCCCAGCGTCGGCGATTCCCAGTTGTCCTCGACGAAGCGCAGGTCGTGCACCAGCGGGTCGATGCCCAGCGCCTTCAGCGAATCCAGGTACAGCTGCTGGATGTTGTCCGGCGCCGGCTTCATCGCCACCTGGTACTGGTAGTAGCGCTGCAGGCGGTTCGGGTTCTCGCCGTAGCGGCCGTCGGTCGGGCGGCGCGAAGGCTGCACGTAGGCCGCGTTCCAGCCTTCCGGGCCGATCGCACGCAGGAAGGTGGCCGGGTGGAACGTACCGGCGCCCACCTCCAGGTCGAGCGGCTGGATGAGCACGCAGCCCTGCTGGGCCCAGAACTGGTTCAGGGTCTGGATCAGGCCCTGGAAGGTGATCGGAACGGTCGGGTTCGCGGACATGCGGACGATTCTTGGCCGGCAGAGGGGTGCGCTAGTATAACGGCCGACCTGCGGGGCATTCCGTACCCGGGAGGAGCAGGCAGATGGAACACCGGCTGCCGGCAGGCACGCCCGGGGCACCGGCCCCGTTGCCGCCAGGGCGCCTGCAGTTCGAACAGGTCGCCGCTGCCGCACTGGCCGATGGCCTGATCGCCGAACGTGACCGCGACCGCGTGCGCTTTTCCGCACAGGGCGCGCGCAACGCCAGCGAAGTGCACCCGCTGGTGCTGCTGTCCAACCTCAAGCTGGCCGCCAGCGAGGGCGGCGAGCTCAGCCTTGAACGGCTGACCGAATGGCTGGCCCAGCGCACCGGCTGCCGCTACCTGCGCATCGACCCGACCCGCGTCGACGTCGCCTCGGTCACCGCCGTGGCCTCCCACGCCTATGCCCGCCGCCACCGTTTCCTGCCGCTGGCGGTCGACACCGAGCGCGTGCTGGTGGCCACCAGCGAGCCGCTGGCGCAGGAATGGCGCCGCGACCTGCAGCACCTGACCCGGCGCCAGATCGAGCTGGCGATGGTCAATCCGCTGGACCTGCACCGCTACACCATGGAGTTCTTCGGGGTCACCCGCTCGGTGCGCGGGGCCCGCGGCGACGTGCGCGGCGAAGCCAACACGACCCTGCCCAGCTTCGAGCAGCTGGTCGAGCTGGGCCGCGCCGGTGACGTCAACGCCGACGACCAGCACATCGTCCACATCGTCGACTGGCTGCTGCAGTACGCCTATGAACAACGCGCCTCGGACATCCACTTGGAGCCGCGCCGCGAGATGGGGCGCATGCGCTTCCGCATCGATGGCGTGCTGCACAAGGTGTTCGAGGTGCCGCCGGCGGTGATGACCGCCGTGGTCAGCCGCATCAAGGTGCTCGGCCGCATGGATCTGGCCGAGCGCCGGCGCCCGCAGGATGGCCGCATCAAGACCCGTTCGCCGGGCGGCCGCGAGGTCGAGATGCGCCTGTCGACCATGCCCACCGCCTTCGGCGAGAAGTGCGTGATGCGCATCTTCGATCCGGATGCCGCCTTCAAGAGCATCGACCAGCTTGGTTTCAGCCCGCAGGAGGCCGCCGGCTGGAATGCGCTGGTCGAGCGTCCGCACGGCATCGTGCTGGTCACCGGCCCGACCGGTTCGGGCAAGACCACCACCCTGTATTCCACCCTGAAGCGGCTGGCCACCCCGGACGTGAACGTGTGCACGGTGGAGGACCCGATCGAGATGATCTCGCCGGAGTTCAACCAGATGCAGGTGCAGGCCAACATCGACCTGGACTTCGCCAGCGGCGTGCGCACCCTGCTGCGACAGGACCCGGACATCATCATGATCGGTGAGATCCGCGACCTGGAGACCGCGCAGATGGCGGTGCAGGCCTCGCTGACCGGCCACCTGGTGCTGTCCACCCTGCACACCAACGATGCGGCTTCGGCCATCACCCGCCTGCTCGACATCGGCGTGCCGCACTACCTGCTGGCCAGCACCATCAACGGCATCCTCGCCCAGCGCCTGGTGCGCACCTTGTGCCCGCACTGCAAGCAGCCGCACACCCTCGGCGCGTCCGATTGGGCGGTGCTGGCTGATAGCCATGCTGCATATCCAGATGCCGCCACACCCTGTCGGCCGGTCGGTTGCCTGGAGTGCCGGCGCACCGGCTTCCTTGGCCGCATCGGCCTGTATGAGTTGCTGCCATTGGGTTCGCGGCTGCGCAGGCTGATCCGCGCGGACATGGATCTGGCCGCTTTCGGACGTGCCGCACAGGCTGAAGGACTGCGAACCCTGCGCCAGGCGGGGCTTGAAAAGGTGGCGCAGGGGCTGACTACAATCGAGGAAGTCCTGTCAGTCCTGCCGCCCCCGGATGAATCCAGCACCGTTCCTGATCCTTGAAACCGGCCGCCCGGTGCCGTCGCTGCGGCGCTACGGCCGTTTTCCGCACTGGATCCGCGTCGCCGCCGGGCTGGAAGAACACGAGACGGTGGTGGTCGACGTCGAGCACGGCGGCCACCTGCCCGACGCCCGCGGCTTCGCCGGCGTACTGGTGACCGGCTCGGCCGCCTACGTCACCGACCACGCCGAGTGGAGCGAGCGCAGCGCGGCGTGGCTGCGCCAGGTCGCCCACGACGGCATGCCGGTGTTCGGCATCTGCTACGGCCACCAGCTGCTGGCGCACGCGCTCGGCGGTGAGGTGGCCTACAACCCCGCCGGCCGCGAGTCGGGCACCATCGAACTGGCGCTGGACCCGGCCGCCGCCGAGGATCCGCTGTTCGGTGGCCTGCCCAGCCACTTCCCGGCCCACGCCACCCATATGCAGACCGTGCTGCGTGCGCCCGAGGGGGCCGCGGTGCTGGCGCGCTCGCCGCTGGATGGCTGCCATGCCTTCCGCTGGGGCCGCCAGGCCTGGGGCGTGCAGTTCCATCCCGAGTTCGCCACCCACCACATGCGCGGCTACATCCGTGCCCGCGCCGACTGCATCGGCCGCCACGGCGGCTGCGCACGCAGCATCGAGCGCGCGGTCAGCGCCGCCCCCCTGGCCCGCCAGCTGCTGCGCCGCTTCGTCCGCCAGGCCCGCCAGTCTTCAGCCCAGCCGGTCGCAAAACAGGGATAATCGGCGGCACGGGCACCCGCCCGGCCCCCTTCTGTCCCTTCCCGGATGTCCATGAAAGAGATTCGCAAGCTGCCGGCTTCGGCGGGCGCCCAGTGGTTGCTGGATACGTTCTCGCTGTACCGGCGTGCGCCGCTGCAGCTGGCCAGGATCGGCCTCACCTGGCTGGTGGTCAGCTGGGTGGTCACCCTGCTGTCGACCCTGATCCCGGGTGCCGCGGGCCTGGCCGTGCAGTTGATGACCCTGGCCATTTCGCCGGTGATGTTCGGCGGCATGCTGTACGCGATGGGCGAGATCGACGAGGGCCGTCCCGGCCTGGCCTCGCACCTGCTGCAGCCGATCCGCGACCACCGCGTCAGCCACCTGCTGGTGCCGCTGGCCATCCAGGTGCTGGCGGTGCTGCTGCTGGGCGTGCTGCTGTTCCTGATGATCGGCCGCGAAGGCTTTGCCGCCTTCAGCGAGGTCATGACCAAGATGGAGCAGATCAGCCGCAGCGGCCAGCAGATCAGCCCGGATGATGCGGCGAACCTGGTGGCCAACCTGCCGGCCAAGCGCATCGCGCTGTGGCTGTTCCTGGTGTTCGTCACCGCGGTGGGCCTGTCGCTGGCGATGTTCACCCAGCCGGCGCTGGTGGTGTTCGACAAGCAGAGCGGCATGCACGCGCTGCGCCTGAGCCTGCAGGGCTGCATCGAGAACATCGTGGCGATGACCGTGTTCGCGGTGCTGGGCCTGATCGCGGCGTTCTGCGGTTACATCCTGTTCGTCATCGTCATCCAGATCGCGATGCTGATCGGCGGCCCGCTGGCGGCGGCCTTCATCGCCCAGCTGGTGCTGACCACGGTGGTGATGCCGCTGTACGTCGGCGCGGTCTATGCCGCCTGGAAGCAGATGTTCGTCCACCGCGGCAACCGCGCCGCACCGCCGGTGCCGGCCACCCCGCCGCAGAACGACGTCTTCCACGCCTGACCTGGGTAGATCCACGCCATGCGTGGATGAAACGGATCAATGAAGAACGCCGGGCCATGCCCGGCGTTCCCGTATCAGGCGGCGGGCTTCTTCACTGCGGAAGACGGCACCAGCCAACGTGCGGCGTGGATGCCCAGCTCGTAGAGCAGGCACATCGGGATCGCCAGCATCAGCTGCGAGACCACGTCCGGCGGGGTCAGCACCGCGGCCAGCACGAAGATGCCGACCACCGCGTAGCCGCGGCCTTCCTTGAACTGCTGCGGCGTCACCCAGCCCAGCAGCACCAGGATCACCATCGCCACCGGCAGCTCGAAGCTGCCGCCGAAAGCGAAGAAGATCGCCAGCACGAAATCCAGGTAGGCGTTCGCATCCGGGGTGATCGCGATCACTTCCGGACTGAAGGTGGTGAGGAAGTGGAACACCGCCGGCAGCACCAGGAAGTAGGCGAACGCGCAGCCGGTGTAGAACAGCAGCACCGACGACACCAGCAGCGGCACCGCCAGGCGCTTCTCGCGCGCATACAGGCCCGGGGCGACGAACGCCCACAGCTGGTACAGCAGCCACGGCACGGCCACGAACAGGGCCACGAAGCAGGTCAGCTTCAGCGGCGCGAAGAACGCACCGGCCGGGTTGGTGGCGATCATCGTCTGCCCGTTCGGCAGCTGCGACACCAGCGGTTCGGCCAGCGCGTTGTAGAGCTTCTGGGTGAACGGCAGCAGGCCCAGCAGCACCACGCCGAAACCGAGCAGCCCGCGGATCAGCCGCGCGCGCAGTTCTACGAGGTGCTCGACCAGCGAGCTTTCACCGAAATCATGGTCGCTCATGGCTGGCGCTCCGGCGGAACGGGCGCATCGGCCACGGGGGTGTCAGCAGGCGCGGTAGCGGCCGGCTGTGCAGGGGCATCTGGTGCTGAAACGACATCCTGCGGCGCCGCGGAGGCCGGGACATCATCGGCCAGGTGCGGCGGCGTCTGCGCCGGGGCCGGCGCGCGCACTTCCTGGGCCAGGTCATCACCCTGCTGCTGCGCCTGCGCCGCCTCGCGCCGCACCGCTTCGCCGCTGGCGCGCAGCTGGCTCTCGGTGTCCTGCATGCTCTGCCGCACGTCCTGCATCTGCCGCTTGATCTCCTCGGCCTGCAGCTCGCGCTCCAGCTCCTGCTTCACCGAGTCCCACTGGTTGCGGGCGCGACGCACCCACAGGCCGGCGAAGCGGGCCGCCTTGGGCAGGCGCTCGGGACCGAGCACCACCAAAGCGACCACCGCAATCACCAGTAGTTCGCTGAAACCAATATCAAACACCGCAACCGCTCCGGATCAACGCGCGTTGCGGTCGTGCTCGTCCTGCGCCGTGCGCGAGGCGTCCTGGCTGCGCGACTCGTCGCCCAGCTGCGCCGACGGCTTGTCGTCGTCGCGCATGCCCTTCTTGAATTCCTTCACCGCCGAGCCGAGGTCCTTGGCACCACTGGTCAGCCGCTTGGTGCCGAACACCAACAGAACCACGGCCAGGACAATCAACCAATGCCAGATGCTCAAACTGCCCATAAAGACACTCGTTACGTTGTGATCAGGCTGTCGAGCATAGCGCACCGGCTGTAAGCCGGCGCGCGTGACGAAAGTCAGTTGCCGCCCAGCGTCTCGGTACGGATCTCACCGTCGCCGACCGGCTGGAAACCCTGCTGTGCCGGCGGCGGGTTCTGCGGCATGTTCTGCAGCGGCGCGGTGGTCGCTTCGGCCGGGGCCGGGGCCGCGACCGGTGCCTGAACAGGCGCCTGGACCGGCGGCGGCGGTGCGCTGGCAGTGCCACCGTTGCCGGTGCGGTTGTTGCGCGCGGCGTAGGTGGCTTCTTCCAGGCGGTCACGGAAGGCGACCACGTCCATCGACGGCGAACCGGCGGCGCGACCTTCGAAGATCATCCGCGGCGTGGTGTTGCTGCCGTAGGCGTCGAGGTTGGCGGCATCGTCGATCTGCAGCACCGCGCCATCCAGGGCGACGCCGGCGAACAAGCCGCGGGCACGCGACCACGACCAGATCTCGGCCTTCAGCTGGCCATCGGTGGCGGCGGCAGCATTGCGGCCCACCGGACCGGCGGCCACGCCGGCATCGGCGCCCAGGGTGAACTTGCCATTGACCAGATTGTCGAGGCTGCGGTCGTTGCGGAACACCAGCACCACGTCGGAGGACTGCACGCCGGCCTGGAAGCCGATGCTGCCGCCGGTGAGCTTGATGAACACCGGGTTGGACCAGGCGCCATTGGGCATGCGCACCGACATCAGGCCATGGCCACGGCGACCGCCGATGACCAGACCGGCCTTGATCGTGTCGGGAATGACGATGACCGCGCGGCCTTCGTCGAGCAACTTGTCCGGAATGCCCTGATCGGGAATTTCCTGGATTTCAGCCAGCACACGCACCGCGTTGCGGGCGCGCTGGTCTTCCTGCGGTCCGGCCATGGCCTGGCTGGACAGCAGGCTGGCGGCGATCAGCAGGGCTTGGATCGGGCGACGCATGGCGGGCTCCAGAAGTCAGTCCATAGGAAGATATAGCAAGTGACTGAAATTAGTAGCGTTGTGATGAATATCCAATGAGTGTGGCGCATGCGGATAAACGCCCTGCATCGACACCATCCAAACCCTGCATCCCGGCGCGGCATCGGATCGGCGACAATAGTCCTCATGCTCGACGCACCCGATACCGCCGTGCTGGCGGTCAACCTAGGCACGCCCGAGACGCCGACGGCCCCCGCCGTCCGTCGTTACCTGGCTGAATTCCTGTCCGACCCCCGCGTGGTCTCGATTCCGGCGCTGCTCTGGCAGCCGCTGCTGCGTGGGCTCATCCTGCCGCTGCGCAGTGGCCGTTCAGCCGCGAAGTACGCCCTGGTGTGGCTGCCGGAAGGCTCGCCGCTGATGGTGCATACCCGCCGCCTGGCCGAGGCCATGCAGGCCCTGCTGCCCAGCCTGCGGGTGCGCCATGCCATGCGCTACGGCGCACCGGCGCTCACCGCCGAGCTCGACCGCCTGGCCGCCGAAGGCGTGCGCCGCATCGTCGTGCTGCCGCTGTACCCGCAGTATTCGACCACCACCACCGCCTCGATCGAGGACCGCGTGGATGACTGGCAACGCCGCCATCCCGGCATCACCATCAGCCTGGTGCAGGATTACTCGGTCGACCCGGACTGGGTCGCCGCGGTTGCCGGCTCCATCCAGCGCTACTGGCAGCAGCACGGCCGCGGCCAGAAGCTGGTGTTTTCCTTCCACGGAATTCCGCAGCGCCTGGCCGACGCCGGCGATCCGTACCCGCAGCGCTGCGAAGCCAGCGCGCAGGCCATCGCCAAGGCACTGGGCCTGGCTGCCGATGAGTGGCAGCTCGGCTACCAGTCGCGCTTCGGCCGCGAGCGCTGGCTGCAGCCCTACGCCGAACCGAGCCTGTGGGCGCTGGCCGAATCGGGCGTGAAGCAGATCGACGTGGTCTGCCCGGGCTTCGCCACCGACTGCCTGGAAACGCTGGAAGAAGTGGCGATGGGCTTCACTGAAACGCTGGCCGAGCGCGGCGCGCAGATGCGCTACATCCCGTGCCTCAACGCCGAACCCGAACACGCCCGTGCCCTGGCACGCCTCGCCGTGGCATCGCTGGCATGAGCCTGCAACCGTTCGCGATGGACGTGGCGGGTGCGCGCGTGGCGGGCCTGCGCGGCGGCCCTGCCGGTGGCACCCGCGTGCTGGCCCTGCATGGCTGGTTGGACAACGCCGCCAGCTTCGTACCGCTGGCGCCGCACCTGGCCGAGGTGGAGCTGGTGGCCATCGACCTGCCCGGCCACGGCCACAGCGCCCACCTGCCGGCCGGCGCGGTCTACACCACACCGGCGGCGATCACCCACGTGCTCGATGTCGCTGACGCGCTGGGCTGGGAACGCTTCACCCTGATGGGCCATTCGATGGGCGCCGGCATCGCCAGCCTCACCGCCGCGGTCAGTGATCGCGTCGAGCGGCTGGTCGCCATCGAGGCGCTGGGCGGCCTGCGCGGGCCGGAAGAAGAAACCGCCGATCGCCTGCGCGAGCATGTGAATGCCACCCGCGCCCTGGCGCGCAAGCAGCTGCGCGTGTTCCCCGAACTGGCCGCGCCCATCCGCGCGCGGATGATGACCAACCAGCTCAGCGAAGGCTGCGCCCGCCTGCTGGTCGAGCGCGGCGTCGAGCCGGTGGAGGGCGGCTACCGCTGGTGCAGCGATCCGCGCCTGATGCTGCCCACCGCCATCCGCCTCAGCGAAGGGCAGATCGACAATCTGCTGCAGGCCATCGCCTGCCCCACCCAGGTGATCTACGCCACGCCGGCACAGTCCTACTATCCCGAGCCGGGGCGCAGCCAGCGCCTGCAGCACCTGCGCGACGGCCGCCTGGCGGTGTTCCCGGGCAACCACCATCTGCACATGGAACAGCCAGCGCAGATCGCCGAGGTCATCAACGGCTTCCTCGCCGTCTGATCGCGTTGCTTCACCGCAACCGCGGCTGAGCGGGAACCGCCGCGTGCGCTTCACTCCACGCGCGCGCGGCCGATAGAACAGTTGCGGGCCCCTGCGCCCGCAGCACGCGGGCCCGGTCGGGCCTGCGGCTGTTCGTGGTCCTGCAAGGAAGCCCGCATGTCTTTCTGTCCGCACCATCGCCCACAGGACGTGGCCCCGGTGCCTGCCTGCTCCACCTCCCCCTTTCGCAACCCTTGCCCTGCCACCGTCCCGCCATCGCGCGTGCGGGTTTGCGGGGCCGTTGCCGTCCGTTGATCCAGGAGTCGCCGATGTCCATTGCATCCCCCCGTCCGCCCGACCAGGGCCGCCTTCCCTACCTGCAACAGCTCGCACGACGGGGTGACCGCCGCCTGCTGCTGGGCAGCGCCGTCATGGCCCTGCTGGGGCTGGGCCTTGCCGTAGGCAGCCAAGGCGGGCTGATGGCCGCGCTGGCGGCATCCGCCGTGCTGCCTGCCGCGTGGCTGGGCGGCCCGCAGGCCGGCACGCCGCTGGCCCGCAATGGCCTTGCGGTGCTCGTCGCCATCCAGCTCAGCCTGCTCTGCCATCTGGGTGGCCTCGGCCCGGCGTTGCCGATCGCCGTGCTGCTGGGGGTCCTGCTGGGTCATCGCGACCGTCTGCCACTGTGGCTGGCCGGCGCGGTCGGGGTGATCGCCCTGCTGCTGCCGCTGGTGCCGGGCGCCGCGGTACTGCCGGCCGTGTTGCACGCGGCGGCGCTGGCCGCGCTTGCGGCCGTGCTCGGCCAGACCGCCGCGCGCCTGCGCCAGCAGAGCGAGGCACTGGGCCACGGCCCGCAGCGTCTGGCCGCCCTCGCCCGCGATATCGCCACCGGCGCCGACCTGTCCGCGCACGGCAACGTGCAGGATTACGCCGCAGGTTCGCTGGCCCACGCCCTGGCCGACACCGCCCGCCACGTGCAGGCGCAGCGCGAACGCCAGGCACAGGGTCATGCCGACAACGCACAGATCCGCCAGGCGTTGGATGTCTCGCGTACGGCAATGATGATCGCCGACAACGACCACGTGATCCGTTACGTAAACCATTCGGTGGTGGCCCTACTGCGCAACCAGCAGGCGAACCTGCGCCAGGCCTTCCCCGATTTCGATGCCGAACAGCTGGTCGGCAGCAGCATCCATCGTTTCCACGCCAACCCCGACCGCATCCGCGCCATCCTCAACACGCTGCAGGTCACCCATGACGGCAAGATCCAGATCGGCCCGGTGCACTTCGCCCAGGTGGTCACGCCGGTGTTCGATGCGCAGGGCATGCGCCTGGGGTTTGCCGTGGAGTGGCATGACCGCACGCATGAGCTGACGCTGGAGAATTCAGTGGCCGGCATCGTGGCGGCAGCGGCGGCCGGCGATCTGGACCAGCGCCTGCAGGCCAGTGAGGGCGCCAGCTTCCTGGACGGCCTCACCGGTGGCATCAACCAGCTGATGGCTACGGTCGGCGGCACGGTGGAAGAGGTTCGGCAGATGCTGGCCGCACTGGCCCGCGGTGAGCTCGACCGGCGCATGGAAGGCGAGTACCACGGTGCGTTTGCCGCGATCCAGCGCGACGCCAATGCCACGGCGACCCAGCTGGCGCGCATGGTCGGTCGCATCCAGCGCAGTGCCGGCGCGATCCGTGGTGCCGCCAACGAGATTGCCTCCGGCAACGATGCCTTGTCCGAGCGCAGTGAGCGCCAGGCCGCGCACCTGCAGGAGACGGCCGCGTCAATGGAGGAACTCACCGCCACCGTGCGGCAGAACGCCAGCCATGCACGCCAGGCCAGTGACCTGGCCAGCACCACGCAGGGCGCGGCCAACGAGGGCAACCTGGCCATGCAGCGGGTGGTCACCACAATGCAGGCCATCGAAGCCGCCTCGCGTCGCATCGGTGACATCACCGGTGTCATCGACGGTATCGCGTTCCAGACCAACATCCTGGCCCTGAACGCCGCGGTGGAGGCCGCGCGCGCCGGTGAGCAGGGACGTGGCTTCGCCGTGGTTGCCAGCGAGGTACGCGTGTTGGCCCAGCGTTCGGCGGCGGCGGCGCAGGAGATCAAGAAGCTCATCGACGAAGCCGGCCGCGAGGTGGGCGAAGGCGCGCAGCTGGTGGCCGACGCCGGCCAGCGCATGCAGGGCATTGTCGGCGGCGTGCAGAGCGTGAGCGCCTTGATGCAGGAGATCTCCGCGGCCTCGCAGGAGCAGTCCAGCGGCATCGAACAGATCAACCAGACCGTGGTGCAGATGGACCAGGCGACGCAGCAGAACGCGGCCCTGGTGGAAGAAGCCACTGCCGCCGCACGCGAGCTGCAGGTGCAGGCGGGCACGTTGAGTGAAGCGGTTGCGGTGTTCCGGCAGCAGGAAACGCGGGAGATGGCGCTGGCCTGAGGCCAGACGCCCGGTTCCTGCTTTGTGCTTTGGGTGGGTGCCAACCACGGTTGGCACCTTGCCTGTGCCGGCCAGCGGCCGGCACTACCGTCCTTGCTCCATGCACGCGGGCCGCTGCTCTGGTAGATGCCAACCTTGGTTGGCACCGCTGTTCCTGCAGGCGCCTGTGCCGCGCTTTTGCCGGCCAGCGGCCGGCATTACCGCTGTTGCTCCATGCCGTTTGCCGGCACGGCACATCCACGCACGGCGTGGCTCTACCGGGGAACGCCACGCGCGGAATCTCCCGCAGCATGATTATCCACGCGCAAAGAAAAAACCCCGCTGCGTGAGCAGCGGGGTTTTTGGGTGTAAACCCTGGCGATGACCTACTCTCGCATGGCTTGAGCCACACTACCATCGGCGCAGCTGCGTTTCACTTCCGAGTTCGGGATGGGATCGGGTGGTTCCACAGCGC
>NZ_JBRRCR010000098.1:0-14071 GCF_056759115.1 Stenotrophomonas sp. STEN087
ACGGGGGCCCCTCACACCCGCCGTCGTGGGGGCGCATTAAGTGGGGTGTTTATTTTTTTCAACCCTTTTTACTCCACGGGGGGCGGTTTTTTGGTGGTGGGCGGGGGGGGGATTCCGCGCGGCGCGCCTCCCGTCTTCCCACGCGCCGCACTGCGGCCGTTCCCAATAAAAGGAATTCCGATGATCCGTACTACTGCTCTCGCCGTGGCCATCGCCGCCGCCACCCTGTCGATGCCGGCGCACGCCCAGTTCGGCAAGCTGAAGGACCTGGCCGGTGCCGCCACCGGTGCATCCAGCAGCGCCTCCAGTGCCGGTGCGCCGGACGAAGCCGCGCAGGAAGCGCTGGTGCGTCGTTTCGTCAGCTCGCAGTCGCATTCGCTGCAGGCCCAGACCTCGTTCGCCCGCGCCTTCGGCCTGGCCGAGCAGGTGCAGCTGCTGGAAGCCGAGCGCCAGGCGCTGTCGTCCGGTTCGGTCAGCGTCGATGCGATGAAGAAGTCGGTGTCGGTCAGCGAAGCCGCACAGGCCGCCATCGATGAGCGCCAGGCCGCGCAGCCGGAACTGAACGCCGAATCCAAGCAGCACTACGCCGAAGGCCTGGTGCAGATGTTGGCCTCGGCCGCCGAAGCGCAGAAGCTGGGCGGCGAAGCCAGCAACTTCACCGCGGGCATGAAGAACCTGGGCGCCACCCAGCTGGCCACCGTGGGCCGCAAGCTGGCTGCCGGTGCGTGGGTGGCCAAGGAATCGCCGGGCTACATCAAGGGCCTGTACGGCTCGACCAAGTCGGCGGTGACCTTTGCCAAGAAGAGCAAGGTGAAGGTGCCGTCGAACGCCGACTCGATGCTCGACTCGCTCTGATCCGAGGTCCTTCCCCATGCGTACGACGACCCGATTGATCGGACTGGGCCTGCTCGCCGCCCTGCTGGCCGCCTGCGGCAAGCAGGAGGCACCGGCCGATGCGCCTGCCCCCGCCAAGGACAAGGCCCCCAGCGCGCTGGAGGCCAATGCGCCGGTGGCAGACGCACCGATGCGTGGCACGCCGGATTTCGGCGGCACCACCCAGGTGGCGCGCGAGGCCGACGGTATCGGCAGCACCCCCGAGCTGGCGGTGCTGTCGGCGCTGCAGTCGGCCGTGGCCCAGGTCAACGGCGTACGCGTGGCCAGCCAGATGCAGAGCCTGCGCGCAGGCCTGCATGTGGACGTGGACGGTGAACACGTCGGCGACATCCGCGCCGACGCGTTCTCCCAGCAGATGATTGCCGGCTCGCAGGGGGCGGTGCTCGGCTACGAGATCCTGTCGCAGGAAGAAATGCGCCAGCTAGACGAAGAGACCATTGCCCGCGTGCGCGCCAGCGACGAAGGCTGGAGCTTCAAGGGCGAGGCCTCGGCCAGTGCGTCCGGCCAGGCTTCGGCGAAGGCTTCCGGCGGCGGTGGTTCGGCCGAAGCCAGCGTCAAGGAAAACTACGAAGAGAAGGTGAAGGTGGATGCCAAGCGCGGCGCCAGCTCCTTCGATTCGGACGTGACCCACCGCAGCATGCGCAGCTACTGGAAGGTGCGCGTGCGTGCGCAGATCGCGCAGTACCGCGCACCGGACGAGCAGGGCAAGCCGAAGATCGTCGTGGCCCTGCCGCGCACCAAGGCCGGCAGCTACGCCGTCGGCGATGGCCGCGTGGCCGCCGACGAAGTGGCCGATGCGATCCGCGCACGCCTGTCCGATACGCTCACCCAGACCCAGCGCTTCATCGTGCTGGACCGTGAGTTCGGCGATGAGATGCAGGCCGAGATCGACCACATCAACAGCGGCAACGTGCGCCTGCAGGACACCGCGCGGCTGGGCCAGCAGCTGGCCACCGACCTGATCCTGATCCCGACCATTGAACGCTTCGAATACCCGCGCAGCGTGCGCAACCTGCGCATGTCCGACCGCCAGGTGACCTCGTATTCCGGCGGTGGCCGCATCACCCTGCGCCTGATCAACGCCACTACCGGCCAGGTGGTGATGTCCGACAGCTTCGATCACCAGCTCGCCTCGACCGGCCCCAGCACCCTGCCGCGCGTGGTCAACGGCCGCAACATGGCGGCGGCGATGATGGAATCGCTGTCCGGCCAGATCGGCACCAGCATCGTCACCACGCTGTTCCCGGTATCGGTGGTTTCGGTGGATGGCGACCAGGTGGTGCTGAGCCAGGGCGGGGAAAGCCTGCAGGCCGGCCAGCGCTGGCAGGCTGTGCGCCTGGGTGAGGAACTGAAGGATCCGCAGACCGGTCGCTCGCTGGGCCGCAGCGAACACCCGTGCTGCACCATCCGCATCGACCGCGTGGCCGCGCAGACCTCCTACGGCACCATCGAAGAAGGCGTGGACGCCGTGCGCGGCGGCTTCCGTCCGGGCCAGCTGGAACTGCGGCAGAAGCTGGGCAGCAAGCCGGCCAGTGCCACCGCCCAGGCGGCCCCGGCCGCCAGCGCCCGCCCGGCCAGCAAGCCGAAGCCCAAGCCCAAGCCCGCTGCCGCCCCGGCCGAAGACCCGAACTGGTAACAGGCTCAAGCAACACACAGATGGGGTCAGAGCCCTTTCCCGCGGGGAAAGGGATCTGACCCCTTCTTGTTTCCGCCATCCCACGGATAGCCCGCTGTTGCTTTTGGAGTTGCCGGCCAGCGGCCGGCACTACCGCAGGAGCAGGGCGCAGCCCTGCCGAATCCCATTACACTCCGGAAGGATTTTCCTGCTGGAGAGAGCAATGAAACGAGCAGTACTGGGCATCCTGGCCCTGTCGGTGTCGAGCGCACTGATGGCCGCCACGCCGAAATTCGATGGCGCGCGGATCTCCGCCGACGTCAAGGAACTGGCCTCCGACGCCTACGAGGGCCGCTCGCCGGCCACCGCCGGCGAAGAAAAGACCATTGCCTACCTCAGCAAGCAGTTTGCCGC
The DNA here is from genome assembly GCF_056759115.1 of Stenotrophomonas sp. STEN087. Lineage (NCBI taxonomy): Bacteria > Pseudomonadati > Pseudomonadota > Gammaproteobacteria > Lysobacterales > Lysobacteraceae > Stenotrophomonas > Stenotrophomonas sp. STEN087. The sequence goes on from NZ_JBRRCR010000098.1 coordinate 2,924, forward strand.
CGCCGGCCTGCAGCCGGGTGGCGACCTGCAGGATGGCAAGCGCCTGTGGACCCAGGCCGTGCCGCTGCGCAAGGGCGACATCGTCGGTACCCCGCAGCTGGCCCTGCACCAGGGCGGCAAGACCGTCACCCTCGACCAGGGCAAGCAGATCGCCGTGCGCGCCGCCATGAATGGCGCCACCACCGTCGACATCAGCAAGGCCCCGCTGGTCTTCCTCGGCTATGGCGTGAAGGCGCCGGAGCGCAACTGGGACGACTTCAAGGGCGTGGACCTGAAGGGCAAGATCGCCGTTGTGCTGATCAACGACCCGGATTTCGAAACCGGCAAGGGCGACTTCGACGGCAAGGGCATGACCTGGTACGGGCGTTGGCCGTACAAGTACGAAGAAGGCGCACGCCAGGGCGCGCTCGGCGTGCTGATCGTGCACGAGACCGCACCGGCCTCGTACGGCTGGGCCACCGTGGCCGGCTCCAACACCAACACCATGTTCGACGTGGTGCGTGACAACCCCGCCGAGACCCACCCGCTGCTGGAAGGCTGGATCCAGCGCGACCTCGCCGTCGAGCTGTTCCGCGCCGCCGGGCAGGATTTCGAGGCGCTGAAGAAGAAGGCGCAGCAGCGCGACTTCACCCCGGTGGCGCTGACCGGCGCCAGCCTGGATGCGAAGTACGCGGTGAAGACCGAAGTGATCACCTCGCACAACGTGGCCGCACGCCTGGAAGGCAGCAGCCACCCGGACGAGACCATCATCTACAGCGCGCACTGGGACCACATCGGCGTGGGCGAACCGGACGCGCGCGGCGACCGCATCTTCAACGGCGCGCTGGACAACGCCAGCGGCACCGCCTCGCTGATCGAACTGGCCCGCGGCTTCGCCAAGGGCCCGCGTCCGCAGCGCTCGCTGCTGTTCCTGGCGGTCACCGCCGAGGAAAAGGGCCTGCTGGGTTCGGAGTACTACGCCACCCACCCGCTGTACCCGCTGGAAACCACCGTGGCGGCGATCAACATGGACGGCATGTCGCCATTCGGTCCGTCGCGTGATTTCGGCATCTACGGCACCGCGCGCTTCGAACTGCTGGACCAGCTGAAGGACGTCGCCAAGGGCTGGGACATCCGCTACACCCCGGACCCGAAGCCGGAAGCGGGCCTGTTCTTCCGCTCCGATCACTTCTCGTTCGCCAAGCGCGGCGTGCCGGCGCTGTCCTGGTCGGCCGGCCAGGACTGGGTGGACGGTGGCGTCGCCGCCGGCAAGAAGGCGTCGGAGGATTACACCGCCAAGCGCTACCACCAGCAGGGCGACGAATGGCAGCCGGACTGGGTGTTTGCCGGTGCCGCCCGCGACCTGGAAGTGCTCTACACGCTGGGCAACCAGCTGGCCAACTCGCGCAGCTGGCCGAACTGGAGCACCGACGAGTCGTTCCGCGCCGTGCGTGACAGCAGCGCCGACCAGCGCAAATAAGAAGCACCGGTAGCGCCGGGCCATGCCCGGCGTTCCCGTGACCGCTTCCATCCCCGGTTTCCGGGGCTTCGTCGCAGGCCGCTTGTTTGCCCGGTGGGCCGACCTATGCTCGGCTCACCCCCTTCCTCCAAGGCGCTGCCGTGATCGCCAGCCTCACCCTCATTCTCCGTCACCTGTTGGCCTGGGCCGTGGCACTGCTGGTGGCCGGCATGGTCTGGAGCGGCATCTTCAGCGGCATGAACGACGGCCCCGGCTGGATCTTCGGCCTGCTGGCGATGTTCCTGATGATCAGCGCGCTGGGCAGTGCCATCACCCACGTGCGCCGCGTGTGGCTGATCGCCGGGCGCCTCGACGGCAGCACCCTGTCCGGCCACCAGCGCCGCCAGATTGAAGTGCCGCTGGATGCCGGCCCTGCGTTCGCCCTGGTCGAGGCCGCCGTGGCCGAACTGCCGCGGGTGGAAGACGTGGAAAGCGCCGCCGGCAGCCTGCAGGTGCGCGCCTACGTGCGCCGCGTCGATCCCTGGAATGGCCGCCAGCCCTCGCGCTGGAACCTGCCGGCGCGGCTGGCCATCAAGCGCAACAGCGTGCAGGCCACGGTCACCCCGGGGCAGGGCACCAGCACCGTCACCCTGCTGTTCGAGCCCGATGCCGGCTGGTGGGCCGACCTGCTGGCGCTGGATGAGGGCAGCAATTTCGAGAACGCCGAGGCCGTCACCCGCGCCATCACCCGCCGCGTGGCCGACCAGCGCCGCGACGAGCAGGCCGCCGCCGAACAGACCCAGGTGGAAAAGGAACTGTCGGTGGCCCGCCTGAACCTGCTGCATGCGCAGGTGGAACCGCACTTCCTCTACAACACCCTGGCCAATGCGCAGGTGCTTACCCGCACCGATCCCGGCCGTGCCGAACAGATGCTCGGCCACCTCATCCAGTACCTGCGCAGTTCGCTGCCGCAGGTGGACGAATCGTTGTCCACGCTCGGTGTGGAGCTGGAGCGCACCCGCGCCTACCTGGAAATCCTGCGCATCCGCATGGGCGCGCGGCTGGCGGTGGAAGTGCAGGTGCCCAACGAGCTGCACGGCGTGCACATGCCGGCGATGGCCCTGCAGACGCTGGTGGAAAACGCGATCAAGCACGGCCTGGAACCCAAGCCCGGTGGCGGCACGATCTGGATCCTGGCGCGAGCGTTCGATGACCACGTGACGGTGACCGTGGCCGATGATGGACTGGGTTTCGGCCAGGGCACCAGCGGCACCGGCATCGGCCTGAAGAACCTGCGCGAGCGCCTGCGCCTGACCTGCGGCGAGCAGGCCGGTGTGGCCATCGTTGCCAATTTCCCCAGCGGCGTCGCCGCCACCATGACCCTGCCGCAGCCGGCCAAGGAACGCAGCCATGCCGCTTGAAGCCCTGATCGCCGAAGACGAGGAGCTGCTGCGGCAGTCGCTGGTGGAACAGCTGGGCCGGTTGTGGCCGGAACTGAAGCTGGTGGCCGAGTGCGAGGATGGTGCCAGCGCGCTGGAACAGCTGGCCGAAAAGCAGCCGGACATCGCTTTCCTGGATATCCGCATGCCCGGCATCAGCGGCATCGAGGTGGCACGCGCGCTGTCCGAACTGAGCCCGCGCACGCAGGTGGTGTTCGTCACCGCCTACGACCAGTACGCCATCGATGCGTTCGAGCAGGGCGCGATGGATTACCTGCTGAAGCCGGTCAGCGACGAGCGTCTGCTGGCCACCCGCGAGCGCATCCTTTCGCGGCTGCCCAACACGCGCCAGGACGATGCGGTGCTGGAACGCCTGCTGCAGCGCCTGGGCCCGTCACAGGGCGCAGGTGATCGCCCGCCGCTGGCCTGGATCACCGCCAGCAACGGCCGCGACACGCAGCTGATCATGCTGGAGGACGTGGTCTATTTCCGCGCCGACAACAAGTACACGACGGTGGTCACCAGCGCCGGTGAAAGCCTGCTGCGCACGCCGCTGCGCGAACTGCTGGAAGTGCTCGACCCGCAGCACTTCCGCCAGGTGCACCGCTCGACCATCGTCAACATGAAGGCAGTGGCGGCGGTCAGCCGCGACGACACCGGCCGTGGCGTCCTGCGCCTGCGCCAGCGTCCGGAAACGCTGGTGGTCAGCCAGCCGTTCATGAGCCTGTTCCGCGGCATGTAGAAAGAACAATGCCACCGTGACAGTGCACGGTGGCATTGTGGCTCCCCCCGCTTCCCTGGACCTGTTGGCCAGCCTCAGTAGGCCGGCTGCAGGGTCAGATCGTGGTGGTGTTCGGTTTCGCCGACATGGTTGAGCCGGCCGACCAGTTCGGAGTGCTGCCGCATGCGCCCGATCTCGGTCATGATGCGGATGTCCTCGTGGCGCAGCTCGCGCCGGGTGGTGACGGCCTGCTTGTAGTCCAGCACTTCCGGGTAGTGCTCGGCCAGGTCCAGCGCTTCGGCAACGCACTCGACGCTGTCCGCCTTGGAGGTGATGCGGGCGCGGCTGTTGAATGCCTTCATCCAGCGCTCGAAACCGGCCTGCTGGTCGAACATGTTGGCCATGAACCAGATCACGAACAGGATCGACACCCACGAACCGAACACCACGACCACGCGGGTGAAGGTGATGTGGTAATCGTCGCGCCAGAGGTAGTTGGCGATCAGGCCGAGGATGAGCAGGGACGCCGCCTGCCAGCCGATGATCGAGGCGATCAGCCATTGGCACTTGGCCTGGGCCAGCACCGCCACTTCTTCGCGGATCTGCTGCTCGCTGAGGTTGCGCCAGTGCGCGACCTGTTTGTCGAACGGGCTGTGGTAGAGCTCGTTGTCGCGAAGCAGTAGTCCCAAACCCTTGAACAAAGCAATCATGGCTGGCTCCCTTGTGGAACGTGCGTCGATCAGCATTGGACGGTGTGGCGGGTTCAGTTCTAGCACTTCCAGCGGGCCGTGCAATGGGTGGAATGCCTAGCGCCGTAAGGGTTTTGTCTGAATGGGTGAATGTTGATGCGGCGCAGCATCGCGCCGGAAGCCTGCGTCAAGATGTCGCAGGGTGAAATGTGCTGCGGCTGCACATGGAACCGTGGCTGAGCCGACGGGCTCGCTGCATCGGCCCGTATCGCCCAGAATCGAGGCTGACCGCGCAGACCGCGGCCGATTCCGCCACCGCCTGGACCGAAGATGCCGCCGCTGCTGCACCGCCTTTCCCGCCCCGTCACCGCGCCGATCCGGCGCTGGGTGCTCGATGCCTTCCCGCGCGGCCAGAGCGGCATCGATTATGACCACCCGCTGGGCGACCCGGGCTGGTTCGGGCCGGACAGCGTGACCTGGCGCATGCACGCCGAGCTGCCCTCGATGCTGGCCGGCGGCCTGTGTGCGCTGATGCTGCAGACCCTGCACCCGCGCGCGCTGGCCGGCGTGTACGACCATTCCAACTTCCGCCAGGACCTGGTCGGCCGCCTGCGCCGGACCACCGCGTTCGTCGCCGGCACCAGCTACGCGCCGAGTGCCGAAGTGGAAAAGCTGGTGGCCAAGGTGCGCCGCATCCATGCGCAGATCCGCGGCCGCACCGCGCAGGGCGAAGACTACGCGGCTGACGACCCGCAGCTGCTGACGTGGGTGCACGTGACCGAGGCATTCGGCTTCCTGCAGGGCTATCGCCGCTACGGCCGCGAGGTGCCGGTGGAGATTGCCGACCGCTACTACGACGAGTACCGCTGCGTGGCCGAGGCCTTGGGTGCGGTGGATGTGCCGCGCAGCGAAGCGGAGGTGGCCGCCTATTTCTGCGCGCGGCAGCCGGAGCTGCTGGCCGATGCTCGGTCGCGCGAGGTGCTGGAGGTGTTGTCGGCGGTCAACCTGCCGGTGCCGATCCCGGGCCTGTCGCGCGCGGTGTTCCTCGGCGCCGGTGCCGCGCTGCTGCCCGACTGGGCCGAGGCGATGCTGGAACGCAGTGCCGGCCAGCGCACGCAGGCGGCCGCGTCGGCCAAGCTGATGCAGGGCATGGCACCGCTGTTCCGCCGCGCGTTGCCCGATGGCCTGGCCACGCGCGCCTGCGCACGCGTGGGCGTGCCGGTGGAGGTGTTGCGGGAGTGGCCGGCGGTGGGTTGATCGATGGTGCGCATCCACGCGTGGCGTGGATCTACAGATCGATGCTGTGTATCCACGCATGGCGTGGATCTACGGATCCGTGCCGCGCAGCAGTAGATCCACGCCATGCGTGGATAACGCGGCATCCAGAAAAAACGGGCGCCTTGCGGCGCCCGTCTGCATCACATCACCACACCTTGACCCGCTTGTCCGGGGCCAGGTACAGCTTCTGGCCTTCCTTCACCTCGAACGCCGGGTACCAGGCGTCGATGTTGCGCACGGTCAGCGCACGGTACTGGCCCGGTGCGTGCACGTCGGTCAGCAGGCCGTTGCGCAGTGCCTGCTCGCGGCTCTTGCTGCGCCACGCCTGGGCGAAACCGAGGAAGAAGCGCTGGTCCGGCGTGAAGCCTTCCAGGGTCTGCCCCGGCTTGCCCTGCAGCGACAGCTGGTAGGCGTCGTAGGCGGTGCCCAGGCCAGCCACGTCGGCGATGTTCTCGCCCAGGGTCAGCTTGCCGTTGACGTGCACGCCGGGGAACGGCTCATAGCTGCTGAACTGCGCGGCCAGTGCATCGCCGGCGGCGTTGAACTGCTTGAGGTCCTCGGCCATCCACCAGTTGTGCAGCTTGCCGGTTTCATCGAACAGCGCGCCGGCATTGTCGAAGCCGTGGCTGATCTCGTGGCCGATCACCGCGCCGATGGCACCGTAGTTCACGGCGTCGTCGGCAGCGCCGTCGAAGAACGGCGGCTGCAGGATCGCGGCCGGGAACACCAGGCGGTTCTCCAGAGGCACGTTCATCGCGTTGATGGTCTGCGGCAGCATCGCCCATTCGTTGTGGTCGACCGGCTTGCCCAGCTTGGCGACGTTGCGCGCGTACTCGAACTGCTCGGCGCGCTGCGCATTGCCCAGCGGATCGTCACGGCGGATCTCCAGGCCGGTGTAGTCGCGCCAGGTGTCCGGGTAGCCCATGCCCACGGTCAGGCCGGCCACCTTGGCCTTGGCGTGTGCCTTGGTCTGCGGCGACATCCAGGCCAGCGCGTCGATGCGCTTGGCGAAGGCGGCGATGATGTTCTTCGCCATCTCGTCCGCGCGTTCCTTGGTCTTGGCGTCGAAGTGCTTTTCCACGTAGCGCTTGCCGATGGCTTCACCGACGGCGTGGTTGGCATCGTCCACCGCACGCTTCCAGCGGTCGCTCTGCTGCGGGGTGCCGCTCAGCGCGGTGCCGTGGAAGGCGAAGCGGGCGTCGGCGAAGGTCTTCGGCAGGTAGGCCGCGGCGCGGTCCAGCGCGTGGAAGGTCATGTAGTCCTTCCACACATCCAGCGGCTCGGTGGCCACCAGCCTGGACAGGCCGGCGACGGCCTTCGGCTGCCACACGATGAAGTCCTGCTGCTGGCCCAGCCTGGCTGCGTCCAGGAACGCCGCCCAGTCCATGCCCGGCGCCTTGGCGTTGAAGTCCGCCTGCGTCCACGGGTTGGCACCCAGGGTCACGTTGTTGGTTTCTTCCTGGCTGGCGTGGGCCTGGGCGATCTTGGTTTCCAGCGCGAGGATGCGCTGCGCCTTGCCGGCCGGGTCGGCCACGCCGGCCAGCTGCAGCACCTGCGCGATGTAGGCCTGGTACTGCTTGCGCAGCTCGGCCATGCGGCCGTCACCCAGGTAGAAATCGCGGTCGGGCATGCCCAGGCCGCCCTGCACCAGGTACGGCGCGTTGCGGTCCGGCTGCAGCATGTCCACCGACACCCACAGGCCGAACAGGCGGTCGGTGTAGAAGTTGGTGGCGTTGAGCAGGTCGACGTCGGCGCGCATGTCGCCGCCCAGCGCACGTGCCAGGCCTGCCTTGTCGGCGATGCCGCCGATCGCGGCCAGCTGCGGCTGCACCGGGGCCAGACCGCGCTTCTCGATGCCGGCCTCGTCCATGAACGCGGCGTAGTAGTCGCCGATCAGCTTGTCATCGCCGCTGGCCTGCGCATTGCCGGCCGCGCCTTCGAGGATCGCGCGGGTATCGGCCTGGGTCTTTTCGGCGATGACGTTGAAGCTGCCAAAGCGCGAACGGTCGGCCGGGATCTCGGTGTTCTTCACCCAGGTGCCGTTGGCGAAGCCGAAGAAGTCGTCGCCGGCGGCGATGCTGCGGTCCATGCCGCTGGCATCGAAGCCGAAGCTGCCCAGCATCGGCTTGGCCGGGGCAGGGGTGGCATCGGCCGGCGCGGCGGTGCCGGCGGCCGGTTCGGCCGGGCGGTCGCAGGCGGCCAGGGACAGGCTGGCGACGATGGCCAGCGCCAGGGTGGGACGGCGCAGCTTGGACATGGACTTCTCTTGCAACGGGAAAACCCCAAGTCTAATCCCCTGCGCGTGTGCTGGATGCTCCGCCACGGGGGCCGCGCTGTGCGCGATCTGGCTGAACACGCGCCGACGATCTTCACGCCGTCATCGACGTGGTGCATGCTGGGGGCTGCATGCCGGTGCAGCCGCGGGGAGGCGGCGCACCGGACAGACCCAGGCGTCAAGAATGCTGATCTGCGGCCGCTCTGGTCGGGGATGTGGAGGAATCGTTCGCGCATGAAGCCAGTCGTCTGCACAGGGAACACCGACCGATGCCAGCGTTGAAGCACGCGCTGGCCCGGCCGCTGCGCGCCATCACCTGGGGCGGCATCGCCGTAGGCGTCCTGCTGGCCGTGGTGCTGGCGGTGATGCTGGCCAACGACTACCAGCGTCGGCTGGAAGCCCCGCAGCGGCAGAGCCGTGCCATGGCCGTGGGCACCGAGCGGCTGCTGGCGATGGAACTGCGCAACCTGGAACGGGCCATGAGCGGTATTGCCGCCGATGCCGCGCAGCTGTTCCGCAGCGTGCCGGCGCAGGCCCCGGCGCTGCTGGATGCGTCCATCGACGGTGTGCTGGGCCGCCACGCGGAACTGCACAGCATCGTCGTGCTCGATACCTACGGCCGCGCGCTGACCGCCGGCAAGGGCGACCTGCAGCTGCCGCTGTGGACCGACCCGCAGCGGCGCGGGCAGGGCAGCGCGCTGTACCTCGGCCCGCCGCAGCAGGTCATCGATGGCAGCTGGGTGGTGCCGCTGGCGCTGCCGATGGCAGGCGACCGCTGGCTGCTGGCACGCCTGCGCTGCGAGGAGCTGCAGCGCATTGTCAGTGGCTTGGACGTCGGCGCCCATGGACTGGTGTCGATCAGTGACCGGGATGGTGCCATGCTGGCACGGGTGCCGGACCCGCAGGCGACGGTAGGACATCGCTATCTCCTGCCGGGACGCGACCTGCTGGGTCGTGCTGCCGTGGTGGAACTGGGCAGCATCCCCGGCGCGGTAGATGGCATTCCGCGTATTTCCACCATCAGCACGCTGCAGCACAGCCCGCTGGCGGTGCAGGTCGGGTTGGCCGACGAGGATGTGCTGGCGCCCTGGTGGCCCTACCTGCAGGCAGCAGTGACCATTGTGCTGGCCTACATCGGCGTGCTGCTGGTGCTGCTGTACGCGGTGCGCCGCAGCACCCGCAGCCATCAGTCGATGGCCGAGGAACTGCGCACCGGCAGTGCCGAACTTGCGTTGGCCAACCAGGTCGGCCGGGTATGCACTTGGCACGTGGACGAAGATGCCGCGCAGTTGCACTGGTCGCCGCTGGCCCGCGAGATCTTTGACATTCCGGCAGACTCGCTGCCCCTGTCCGACTTCTTTACCCGCGTCCACCGCGAGGACAGTGAGCGACTGCAGCGTGCGTTCGAGCAGTCGTTCGCCGGCGACGCGGTACTGGACGAGGAATTCCGCCTGGTGCTGCCCGGTGGCCAGGTGCGGTGGGTGGCCGCGCGCGGCCAGCGGGTGGAAGTGGCCGACCGCCAGCGCCGCATGATCGGCGCGCTGACCGACCAGACCGAGCGCTACCGTGCGCGCGAACAGATGAGTCGTGCAGAGCGCCGCTTCCGCCTGCTGTTCGACCGCAACCCGGCACCGTTCTGGGTGTTCGATCCGAGCAGCCTGCGTTTCCTTGAAGTCAACGAAGCAGCTGTCGAGCAGTACGGCTACAGCCGCGAAGAATTCCTGCAGATGAGCATCCTCGACATCCGTCCGCGTGGCGGGTGGGACGAGGTGATGGGTGCCATTGCACGGGCGCGCGTGGATGGGCTGCCGGAGTCGACGGTGCGCATGCACCGGCGCCGCGATGGCAGCGAGTTCGAGGTGCGTGCGCACCTGTCCATGCTGGATTTCGACGGTCGCGCCGCCTGCCTGGTGCTGGCCGAGGATGTCAGCGAGCGCCTGGCCTACGAGCGCGACCTGGCCTACCGCGCGCGACACAACCCGGATACCGGCCTGCTGACCGTGCGCGCGCTGACCGAGCAGCTGGATGCACAGGAAGGCGCCTACACCATCGCCTACGTGCAGCTGCGCGGCCTGCGGCTGGTGGCCGATACGCTGGGCCGCGAGATCGGCGATGCGGTGCTGCAGTCGATGGCCCTGCGCCTGGGCGGGTTGGGCGCGCGCTTCGGCACGCTGGCCTTCCAGCCGGCCGAGGACTTCGTGCTGGCCATCGGTGGCGAGCACACCGCGCAGCGGGCGCTGGATGACCTGCTGCAGATCGTCTCGGCGCCGATGCGCGGCAAGGATTCGCTGCACCAGTTCGAGCCGCGCATCGGCGTGGCCGTGCATGCGGTGGGCGATGGCCACAGTGCCGAGCAGGTGATCGGCATGGCCGCGCAGGCTGCGCATGCCGCGCGCGCCGAAGGCAACGTGGTGGCCTGGTTCGATACTGCGGTGACCACCCGCCTGGCCGACCGCCTGCGCCTGGCCGCGCGCATCCATGCCGCCATCGACAACGAATTCCAGCTGTATTTCCAGCCGATCCGCCATGCCAGCGATGGCAGCCCGGCGGCACTGGAGGCGCTGCTGCGCTGGCCGCAGGCCGATGGCAGTTTCATTCCGCCCAGCGAGTTCATCCAGCTGTGCGAGGACACCGGGCTGATCCTGGCGCTGGGGCGCTGGGTGATCCGCGCCGCCGCGCAGGCACAGCGGCGCTTGGTGGATGCCGGTTGGGGCGAGCTGTCGATCGCGGTGAACGTGTCGGCGGTGCAGTTCTTCAACAGTGACCTGGTAGCCGAGTTCACCCGCGCACAGAAGGAGTTCGGCCTGGCCCGCGGCGCACTGCACGTGGAGCTGACCGAGAGCAGCCTGATGCGCAAGCCGGCGCAGGCGATGCAGACCATGCAGCGCCTGCACGAGCAGGGCATCTGCGTGTCGCTGGATGATTTCGGCACCGGCTATTCCAGCATGTCCTACCTGCAGCACCTGCCGCTGGACATCCTGAAGATCGACCGCAGCTTCGTGGCGGATGTGGAAACCAATCCGCGCAACGCCTCGATCTGCCGCGCACTGCTGTCGCTGGGCCACAGCATGGGGCTGACCATCATCGCCGAGGGCGTGGAAACGCCGGGCCAGCTGAACTGGCTGGCCGCGCATGGCTGCGACCAGGTGCAGGGTTACCTGCTGGGGAGGCCGGCGCCGCTGGAAAAGATCATCGATTCGCTGGATGAAGTGGTGGTGTGAGCGGGTCTCGCATCTGCCGGCCCGCCGCCCCCCCCGCCCCGCCCGCTTTGGGGCGGGGTTTGGGCCCCCCGGGCCGCGCCGCCCCCC
>NZ_JBRRCR010000099.1:0-14058 GCF_056759115.1 Stenotrophomonas sp. STEN087
CCCCCCGCCACCACCTGTCGCCGCCCGGCGGCTTTTGCCCGCACCCCGCCTGCTGCGGGGGCGCGCCGGCCCCCGCGCGGCGGATTCCCCGGCGGCGCGCGCTCGCGCCCGGCCGCCGGGCTTGGCCCGGCGCTACCGATCAATGTTGAAGTGCGGGAATGCTGCCAGGCAGTCATCCCCGTGCCCGCTCAGCGTCCGTCGGCCACGGCCGACGGGGTCAGGCTCATGCCCTGCGCCAGCTGCTGCAGGCTGCCCAGTTCCTGGGTGCTGCCCGGGTACAGTGCGATCTGCGCATAGCGGCCCTTGTCCAGCTTGATCACGCTGATGCGCCGCTCGGCATAGCCCGGCGGCTGCTGGCCGCCCAGGTCGGGCTGGTACCAGTACATCGATTCACCGCCGAAGCTGCCCTTTTCCTGGCGCAGCGAACGACTGAGCGGAATGCCCGGATCGCGCTGGCTGAGCATCAGGCTCAGCACTTCACGGCCATCGGCGGTGGCCGCGCGGCACACCACGAAATCAGCTTGTGCCTGCTCCTGCCACTGCAGGCCGCTGCTGGCGGGCAGCGACGGACACTCGACCGGAGCCTGCGCGGCGGCCTGGGCCGCGGCAAACAGCAGGCTCGACAACAGAACAGGCGCGAACTTCATGCATCCCCCAAGGTGGCGTGTCGTAAGGCTCCACCGGCGCGCCGGTGGCGGTGGCATCCCATCCCCGGATGCCAAGCCGTCCGCAGGTGTACGGACGGTCATCCCCACCTTAACGGAACGTGAGCGATCGCACAAATTGCGGTTACAACCGTAACCATCACGGCCGAGTGTCGGCCGTGATGGAGGGGGGGTGTTCAGCGGTCGCTGCCGACCCACTTGTAGATCATTCCGCCGATCATGCCGCCCAGCAGCGGAGCGACCCAGAACAGCCACAGCTGCCCGGTCGCGCCACTGCCGGCGAAGAACCCGACGGCGGTGGAGCGTGCCGGGTTTACCGAGGTGTTGGTGACCGGGATGCTGATCAGGTGGATCAGGGTGAGGGCCAGGCCGATGGCCAGCGGCGCGAAACCGGCCCGGGCCTTGCCGTGGGTCGCTCCCATGATGACCACCAGGAACACCGCAGTGAGCACGACTTCGCAGAGGAAGGCGGCCGCTACGCTGTAGCCGCCCGGCGACAGCGCACCGTAGCCGTTGCTGGCGAACGCCCCGGCCTGGCTGCCGTCGATGGCAAAGCCAGGCGCACCGGAGGCGATCTGCAGCAGGATGAAGCCGGCCAGCAGGCCGCCAGCGCACTGGGCGATGATGTACGGCACCAGGTCGCGGGCCGGGAAGCGGCCGCCGGCCCACAGGCCAACGCTGACCGCCGGATTGAAGTGCGCGCCCGAGACGTGGCCGAACGCGTACGCGCCGGTGACCACGGTCAGGCCGAAGGCCAGTGCCACGCCAAGGAAGCCGATACCCAGCGGGTTGCCATCACCGCCGAATTTCGCGGCCAGGACCGCGCTGCCACAGCCACCCAGGACCAGCCAGAACGTGCCGAGGAACTCGGCGGCAAAACGTTTGCCCATGCCCATGACCTGCACTCCAATGAAGCGCGCGGATGCGTGCGGCCGCAGTGGAGTGCACGGCAGGTGATGGCCGCGTATAAGGTGCGTGGACCGCGGCGGGCAGTGCCGAGGCCCTGCCGTAGAGTCGAGCTCGCTCGACTGCCTTCTGCCTCAGTACTGCGGCAGCGGAATGAATTCCTTGTCGTCGCCGGGGATGGTGCCGAAGCGCCCGGCTTCCCAATCGTGCTTGGCCTGTTCGATGCGCTCCTTGGAGCTGGACACGAAGTTCCACCACAGGTGGCGCGGGCCATCGAGCGGCTCGCCACCGAACAGCATTGCCTTCACCGGCGTCTTCGCGCGCAGGCGGCCAATGGCGCCGGCCTCGGGAATGACCAGGTGCTGGGCGGGGATGTCCACGCCATCCAGCTGGGCCTGGCCCTCGAGGATGTACAACGCGCGTTCGCGATGGCCGTTGTCGATGTCGATCTCCGCATCCGGGTCGAGGTCGATGGCCACGTTGAGCGTATCGGCGAACACCTTCACCGGCGATTCCTCGCCATAGGCGCGGCCGGCGATCACGCGCAGCCACGCGCCGTTGCGGCGCTGCTCGGGCAGGGTGGCAGCGGCATGGTGGTAGAACGCCGGTTCGATCTCCTCGTGCGACTTCGGCAGCGCGACCCAGGTCTGCATGCCGTGGATCGGGTTGTCGTGGTCGCGATCCGGCGGCGGCGTGCGTTCGGAATGGGCGATGCCACGGCCGGCGGTCATCCAGTTCACGTCACCGGGGCGGATGACCTGGTCCGAGCCCAGCGTGTCGCGGTGGCCGATGGCGCCGGACCACAGGTAGGTGACGGTGGCCAGGCCGATATGCGGGTGCGGGCGCACGTCGATGGCGGTGCCGGGGTGCATGATCGCCGGGCCCATCTGGTCGACGAACACGAACGAGCCGATGCTGCGGGCCTGCAGGGTGGGCACGGCGCGGCGTACTTCCAGGCCGCCGATGTCGTGGACGCGCGGGGCGATGATGGTGGTCATGCGGGCGTTCTCGCTGGCAGGGATCAAGGGTGCCAGCATGGCATGCGGTCGTGGCGGGCACATGCCCCATGCGAGTAACAGGTTGTTCCAGCCAACGGCGCAGCCCCTCGTGGCTATGTTGGCGGATGGGGGGCATGTGTTTGGGCCCGGGGGGGGGGGTGCGCCCGGCCCCCCCCCAACAACAAAAAGCCGGGGCGGAGGGGCCCCACCAGCGGCCCCCCCCCCCCCCCCCCCCCCCCCCCCCCCCGCCCAACAAACAGAAAAGCCAGAGCCGGCTGTTGCTCCGGCTCCGGCTCTGGCTTTGGCTCTGGATGTTGATCCAGCGGGTGCCGGGCCGCAGGCCCGGCCGACACACTCACACCACGGGTTCGCGCAGGACCGGATTGTCCCAGCCCGGGCGCGGGGCGAATCGATCGCCGTGGCGCTGCTGCAGCGCCTTCAACCGCTCGACGATCGCATCGGCACCGACCGCGCGGATGTGCTGGATCGGACCACCACGGAACGGGGCAAAGCCCGTACCGAAGATCACGCCCGCATCCAGCAGGTCCGCATCGGCCACCACACCTTCGTGCAGGCAGGCCACCGCCTCGTTCAGCAGCGGCAGGATCAGGCGGTCTTCCAGGTCCGCCGGGGCCTGGTAGTCGCGGGCCACGTCCGGCTTCTTCGCCCGGCCGTTTTCCCAGGTGTAGATGCCCTGGCCATCCTTCTTGCCGCGCTTGGCCGGGTCCACCGTCGCCAGTGCCTCGGGCACCTGCAGGCCCAGGAACGGCGCCAGCTCCTTGCCCACGCCGGCGGCCACGTCCAGGCCCACCGTGTCGATCAGTTCGATCGGGCCCATCGGCATGCCGAACTTCACCGCGGCCTTGTCGATCACCGGGCCCGGAATGCCTTCGGCATACGCGGTGGCCGCTTCCAGCATGTACGGGAACAGCACGCGGTTGACCAGGAAGCCCGGGCTGCCGGCCACCGGCACCGGGAACTTGCCCAGCGCCTTGCAGAACGCGGCCAGGCGGCGTTCGGTCTCCGGTGCCATGCCGTCGTGGTGGATGATTTCCACCAGCGGCATCTGCGCGACCGGGTTGAAGTAGTGCAGGCCGGCGAACTGGGCCGGGCGCTGGATGTGGTCGCGCAGCTCCACCAGCGGAATCGACGAGGTGTTGGTGGTCAACAGCGCATCCAGCTTCATCTTCGGTTCCAGCGTCTGGTACAGCGCACGCTTGGCCTCCGGGTTCTCGATGATGGCTTCGATGACCAGGTCGGCCTCGGCCACGCCGTTGCCTTCCAGGTCGGCACGCAGGCGCGCGGCCACCGCCGGGCGCTTGCTCTCGTCGCGCACTTTCTTGGCGAACAGGGCCTGCGCGCGTTCCATGGCCGGGTCGATGAAGCGCTGCTCACGGTCCTGCAGCGTCACTTCGAAGCCCTTGTAGGCGGCCCAGGCGGCAATGTCGCCGCCCATCACGCCGGCGCCGACCACGTGCACGTGGCGGATGCCGGAATCGCCGCCGCCCAGGCCCTTCAGGCGTTCGGTCAGGAAGAAGATGCGGATCAGGTTGCGCGCGGTCGGCGTGCTGGCCAGCTTCACCACCGCGCGGCGCTCGGCGTCCAGGCGCGCCTGCACCGGCTTGCCGGCGGTGCGCTGCCAGGTGCTGATCAGCGCATACGGCGCCGGGTACTGGTCTTTCTTCGCCTTGCGTGCGACCTGCTTGACCATCTGCGGGGCCAGCAGCTTGCGCGCCAGCCAGGTGTTGGTGGCCCAGGCGGTCGCGCGCTGCTTGAACGGGCGGGTGGTGCCGGACAGGGCCAGGGCCACGGCGGTATCGAGCACCACGGCCGGGGCCACCACCTTGTCGACCAGGCCGATGCCGCGGGCGGCCGAGGCCGACAGGGTGCGGCCGGTCAGCATCATGTCCATCGCCGCGGGCGCGCCCACCAGCTGCGGCAGGCGCGCGCTGCCGCCCCAGCCCGGGAAGATGCCCAGCTGGGTCTCCGGCAGGCCGATGCGGGTGCTGCTGTCATTGGAGGCCACGCGGTAGCGGCAGGCCAGCGCCAGCTCGGTGCCGCCGCCCAGGCAGTGGCCGTGGATGGCCGCCACGGTGGGGCAGGGCAGCTCGGCCAGCTTCTGGTAGGTGGACTGGCCGCGGCGGATCGCGTCGTTCACGGTGCCGCGGCGGTCGAACTCCTGGAACTCCTTCAGGTCCGCCCCGGCGATGAAGCCGGCCTTCTTCAGCGACTGGATGACCACGCCCTTGGGCGGGTCCAGGGCGATGCGCTCGAGCAGGTCGCCCAGCTCCAGCAGCACGTCCTGCGACATCGCGTTGACACTGCTGTCCTGACGATCCAAAGACAGCACGACCACGCCGTCATCGCGGATCTCGGGGTGCCAGTGGCTGAAGCGGAGACCATCGAAGCCTGAGAGCATGAACGTTCCATCCGGTTGTGTATGGAGAAGCGGCTATGATCCAGAGGTTGTTTCCCCCGCGTCAAATCCCTATAGCTGGGGTGTGGCGACCCCGGATCCATGGCCCCGGACCGGGACGCTAGCGGAACGGTGGTTAAAAGCTGGTGCGGCGCCAGGTGATCGGCGACTGAACTTTTCCCGGGATTGGCAGTCTCATTGCCCGACGTCGGTTGGGCTGACAGGAGTGCGGCCCCTCATGGCCGATGTTGAAACACCACAGGAGCTGGATCTGGAACTGGTCCGGCGCGTGCAGCGCGGCGAGAGCGCGGCCTTCGATGTCCTGGTACGCAAGTACCAGCACCGGGTCGTCGGTCTGGTCGGTCGCTACATCGCCGACTGGAGCGAATGTCAGGACGTCGCCCAGGACACTTTCATCCGCGCGTACCGCGCGATCGGAAGTTTCCGTGGCGATGCCCAGTTCTCCACCTGGTTGCATCGGATCGCCGTGAACACTGCCAAAAACTACCTGGCTTCACACAACCGACGCCCGCCGACCGATGACATCGACATCGGCGACGCCGAGCAGTTCGATACCGGGACACGCCTGCGCGACACCGACACGCCCGAACGCGAGTTGATGCGCCAGGAGCTGGAACAGACGGTGATGAAGGCCGTCAACGCGCTGCCGGAAGAGCTCCGGTCGGCGATCACCCTGCGCGAGGTGGAAGGCCTGAGTTACGAGGAAATCGCGCAGAAGATGGGGTGCCCGATCGGCACCGTGCGGTCCCGGATCTTCCGGGCGCGCGAGGCGATCGACACTGAACTCCGGCCGCTGCTGGACATCGGCAGCGCCACCCGCGAGAAGAGCCGCGTATGACCCACAGTCCGTTGAACGAATCGCAGAACCACCAATCCCCCGCCGGGCAGCGCCTGGACCAGCGCCACCGCGAACAGCTGTCGGCCCTGGTCGATGGCGAGCTTGGTGCCGATGAGGCGCGCTTCCTGCTGCGCCGCATGGAACATGACCCGGAACTGTCCGGCAGCCAGGAACGCTGGCAGCTGCTCGGCGACGTGATGCGTGGCCAGGCGTCGCTGCTGGCCCCGCCGGGATTCAGCGCCGCCGTCGCCGCCGCTATCGCTGCCGAACCGGCGCCGCAGGCCGAACCGCGCCGCCAGGTGCGCCGCACCGGTTGGCGTGCCTGGGGTGGCGGTGCCGCACTGGCCGCCTCGGTGGCCGCCGTGGCCTTGTTCATGGGAGGCGAGAAGCTGAAGGATGCCGGTCCCGGCGAGACCCTGCCGCCGCAGGTGGTGGCCAGCCAGGCCGAACTGGCGCCTGCGCCCGACCAGGCCGCGGTGACCGAAGCCTCGGCCGACTCCGCTGCGATGGCCGTGGTCGCCGCCCCGACCGTGGCGATGGCCGCCAGCCGCCGCCAGGACGCCCGCCGCGCCAGCGCCACCCGCAGCCAGCAGGCCGCGCGCGTGGCCCAGCGGGACGACGCACCGCAGCGTGCGGTGGCCGCCGCGCAGCCGGCGCTGAGCCCCAGCGTGCCGGCCAGCAGCACCCGCCACCTGCCCTTCGGCGATGTCGGCAGCCTGCAGGCGCGGCCGTGGCCGAAGTCCAGCCTGGCCCCGGCCGGGGGCGGCGCGCTCAACGCCAGCTTCCCGACCTCGTCCGGTGGCGCCGCGTTCTACCCGTTCGAACCGCGCCTGCAGGAAGAACTGCCAGCGCCGCAGCGCCCGCGCGACTGACACGTGCGGGCCCATGCCCCGCCACTGGCGGGGCCCTCCTTCCCCCTCTCCATCCGATCCGGAGGTTGCCGTCCGATGACTCACCGACTCCGCACGCAGGCCATGGGCCTGCTCGCCCTGACCCTGCCGCTGGTGGCCTGTGCCCAGCCCGCCGCGCCGACCGCACCGCAGGCGGCCCCGGCCGCCGCCGACGCGCCGCGTGCCCCGGCGCAACCGCTGGTCAGCGGCCTGCCTGATTTCACCAACCTGGTCGAACAGGTCGGCCCCGGCGTGGTCAACGTCGACGTCACCATCGTGCGCAACAACCGCCAGGCGTCGCGCGGCCCGATGGGCGACGACGACATGCCGGAGTTCTTCCGCCGCTTCTTCGGCCCTGACTTCCCGATGCCGGGGCAGGGCCAGGGTGGCCAGGACGGCGGCCCCAGCATCAAGGGCCGGGGCATGGGCTCGGGCTTCATCATCTCGCCCGACGGCTACGTGCTGACCAACTACCACGTGGTGGCCGA
The DNA here is from genome assembly GCF_056759115.1 of Stenotrophomonas sp. STEN087. NCBI lineage: Bacteria > Pseudomonadati > Pseudomonadota > Gammaproteobacteria > Lysobacterales > Lysobacteraceae > Stenotrophomonas > Stenotrophomonas sp. STEN087. The sequence continues at coordinate 7,223 of NZ_JBRRCR010000099.1, forward strand.
CGCCAGCGAGGTGAAGGTGAAGCTGGGTGACAGCCGCGAGTTCACCGCCAAGGTGGTCGGCAGCGACCAGCAGTACGACGTGGCCCTGCTGAAGATCGACGGCAGGAACCTGCCGACCGTGCGCGTGGGCGATTCCAACACCCTCAAGCCGGGCCAGTGGGTTGTCGCGATCGGCTCGCCGTTCGGCCTCGACCATTCGGTCACCGCTGGCGTGGTCAGCGCCGTCGGCCGCAGCACCGGCGGTCCGGACCAGCGCTATGTACCCTTCATCCAGACCGACGTGGCGATCAACCAGGGCAACTCCGGTGGCCCGCTGCTGAACACCCGCGGTGAAGTGGTCGGCATCAACTCGCAGATCTTCTCCGCCTCCGGCGGCTACATGGGCATCAGCTTCGCGATCCCGATCGACCTGGCGATGAGCGCGGTCGAGCAGATCAAGAAGAGCGGCAAGGTCACCCGCGGCCAGCTGGGCGCGGTGGTCGAACCGATCGATTCGCTGAAGGCGCAGGGCCTGGGTCTGCCGGACAGCCGTGGCGCGCTGGTCAACCAGATCGTGCCCGGCAGTGCCGCGGCCAAGGCCGGCGTGCAGCTGGGCGATGTCATCCGCTCGGTCAACGGCAGCACGGTCAACACCTGGTCCGACCTGCCGCCGCTGATCGGCGCGATGGCCCCGGGCAGCAAGGTGAGCCTGGTGGTCTACCGCGATGGCAAGCCGCGTGAGCTCAGCGCCACCCTGACCGCCCTGACCGATGACGGCCAGGACAACGCCCGCGGCCCGGCTGCTGCCAATGCCGACGCCGCGCCGCAGTCCGGTGCCAATGCCCTGCTGGGCCTGGACGTGACCGAGCTCAACGCGGTGCAGCGCAAGCAGCTGGGCCTGGAATCGGGCGAGGGCGTGCGCATCACCGGGGTCAAGGGCGAGGGTGCCCGTGACGCCGGCCTGGCCCCGGGCATGGTCGTCCTGCGCGTCGGCAACACCCCGGTCGGCAGTGTCGATGCGCTCAACCGCGCGCTGTCGCCCTACAAGAAGGGCGATGTGGTCCTGCTGCTGGTCCGTGCCAGCAGCGGCAACAGCGCCTTCGTGGCGGTCAAGGCCGGCCAGTAAGGCCTTCACGGCCGCCCCCCGGGCGGCCCTGTCACTCCCCCCGAAGCCCCGCCCCGGCGGGGCTTCGGCCATTCCGGGCCCGGCCCGATCAGGCCGCTTTCGCGGCAGGGCCCCGGGCATGCGATAATCGACCGTTACCCTGACGACGCCGCGCGCCGCCGCCACCTATGTCTTCTGATTCGATGCGGAACATCCGCAACTTCTCCATCATTGCCCACGTCGACCACGGCAAGTCCACGCTGGCCGACCGCATCATCCAGCTTTGCGGCGGCCTGCAGGCCCGCGAGATGGAAGCGCAGGTGCTCGATTCGAACCCGATCGAGCGCGAGCGTGGCATCACCATCAAGGCCCAGTCGGTCTCGCTGCCGTACGTAGCGAAGGACGGCCAGACCTACCACCTGAACTTCATCGACACCCCCGGCCACGTCGACTTCTCCTATGAAGTCAGCCGTTCGCTGGCCGCCTGCGAAGGCGCGCTGCTGGTGGTCGATGCCGCCCAGGGCGTGGAAGCGCAGTCGGTGGCCAACTGCTACACCGCCGTCGAGCAGGGCCTGGAAGTGGTGCCGGTGATCAACAAGATCGACCTGCCCACCGCCGACATCGACCGTGCCAAGGCCGAGATCGAGGCCGTCATCGGCATCGATGCCGCCGACGCCGTGCCGGTCAGCGCCAAGACCGGCCTGAACGTGCAGGACGTGCTGGAAGCCATCGTGCATCGTATTCCGGCCCCGGTGCCGCGCGATACCGACAAGCTGCAGGCGCTGATCATCGACTCCTGGTTCGACAACTACCTGGGCGTGGTCTCGCTGGTGCGCGTCATGCAGGGCCAGATCAAGGCCGGCGACAAGCTGCAGGTCATGTCCACCGGCCGTACCCACCAGGTCGACAACGTCGGCGTGTTCACGCCCAAGCGCAAGGTGCTGCCGGCGCTGCGTGCCGGTGAAGTGGGCTGGGTCACCGCCAGCATCAAGGACGTCCACGGTGCGCCGGTCGGCGATACGCTGACCCTGGCCGCCGATCCGGCGCCGAAGCCGCTGCCGGGCTTCCAGGAAATGCAGCCGCGCGTGTTCGCCGGCCTGTTCCCGGTCGACGCCGAGGACTACCCGGACCTGCGCGAAGCGCTGGACAAGCTGCGCCTGAACGACGCGGCCCTGCGCTTCGAGCCGGAAAGCTCCGAGGCGATGGGCTTCGGCTTCCGCTGCGGCTTCCTCGGCATGCTGCACATGGAAATCGTGCAGGAGCGCCTGGAACGCGAATACAACCTGGATCTGATCAGCACCGCGCCGACGGTGATCTATGAAGTCCTGAAGACCGACGGCACCATCGTCAACATGGACAACCCGGCCAAGCTGCCGCCGGTCAACCATGTCGAGGAGATCCGCGAGCCGATCATCCGCGCCAACGTACTCACCCCCGAGGAGTACATCGGCAACATCATCAAGCTGTGCGAAGAAAAGCGCGGCAGCCAGCTCGGCATCAACTACCTGGGCAGCCAGGTGCAGATCAGCTACGAGCTGCCGATGGCCGAAGTGGTGCTGGACTTCTTCGACAAACTGAAGTCGGTCAGCCGTGGCTATGCCTCGCTGGATTACCACTTCGTGCGCTTCGACGCCGGCCCGTTCGTGCGCGTGGACGTGCTGATCAACGGTGACAAGGTCGATGCCCTGTCGCTGATCGTGCACCGCAGCCATGCCGACCGCCGCGGCCGCGAGCTGTGCGAGAAGATGAAGGACCTGATCCCGCGCCAGCAGTTCGACGTGGCCATCCAGGCCGCCGTCGGCTCGCAGATCATCGCCCGCACCACGGTCAAGGCCATGCGCAAGAACGTGCTGGCCAAGTGCTATGGTGGCGACGTCTCGCGCAAGAAGAAGCTTCTGGAAAAGCAGAAGGAAGGCAAGAAGCGCATGAAGCAGGTCGGCCGCGTGGAAATCCCGCAGGAAGCCTTCCTGGCCGTGCTGCAGATGGACAACAAGTAAGCCCGCAGCGGCCCTTCGGGGCCGTTCGTCCGGTGACGTTGCAAAGGACCCTGAATGAAATTGTTTGAGATCCTCCTGGTCGTACTGACCCTGGCCTCGGGCCTGATCCTGCTGGCCGACAAGCTTTACCTGGCCAAGCGCCGCGCCCAGCGCGCCGGCCTGCTGGATACCGAGCCGGTGCTGGTGGACTACTCACGCGCCTTCTTCCCGGTGCTGGTGGTGGTGCTGATCGTGCGCAGCTTCATTGCCGAGCCGTACAAGATCCCGTCCAGCTCGATGATGCCGAACCTGCTGATCGGCGATTTCATCCTGGTCAACAAGTTCTCCTACGGCCTGCGCCTGCCGATCACCAACACCAAGTTCGTGCCGTTCGGCGAACCGTCGCGCGGCGACGTGGTGGTGTTCCACTTCCCGGGCCACAGCGACAACGATCCGGCCAAGGGCGAGAACTTCATCAAGCGCGTCATCGGCGTGCCGGGCGACACCGTGGTCTTCGAAGGCGACGGCGTCATCCTCAATGGCGAGCCGCTGAAGTACGACAACAAGGGCATCTACGCCGGCGACAAGGGCCAGGGCGAGGGCGCCAACCTGCTGGTCGAGCACCTGCCGGGCCGCACCCACACCGTGCTGGAGACCGACTATCCTCGCGGCCAGGGCCAGTGGACCGTGCCGGCTGGCAAATACCTGGTGATGGGCGACAACCGCGACAACAGCGATGACGGCCGTTTCTGGGGCCTGCTGCCGGAAGAAAACCTGCGCGGTCGTGCGTTCCTGATCTGGCTGAACTGCCAGGGCTGGTTCTGCAAGGATGGCTTCCAGCCGTCGCGGATCGGCTCGGGCATCAACTGACTTCACATCCACGCGTATCTGGGGAGAACGCAATGAAGAAGATGAACACGCAGCGCGGCATGACCCTGACCTCCTTCCTGGTGGTCCTGATCGTGGTTGGTTTCTTCCTGTACATCGGCATGAAGCTGTTCCCGATGTACCAGGAGTACTACGCCGTGCGCTCGGCGATGAAGAGCCTGGCCAAGGAGCCCAGCGTCGGCACCATGGCGCCGGCGCAGATCCAGGAACTGTTCTTCAAGCGCCTGTACATCAACTACTCGGACAACGTGAAGCCGGCCAACGTCAAGTTCAACCGTCGTGACAACGGCTGGACCCTCAACGTCAATTACGAAGTGCGTCGCCCGCTGGTGGGCAACCTCGACGTGGTTGGCAAGTTCGAATCATCCCAGGACCTCGTTCGTAGCGGTGCCCAGTAAATTCATCCAACGTGGTGACCTGATCGGTCACGTTTTCAGCGATCCAGCCCTGCTCAAGCAGGCGCTGACCCATCGCAGTGCCGGTGCGCCGCATAACGAGCGCCTGGAATTCCTCGGCGACAGCATCGTCAACATGATGGTCGCCGAGGCGCTGTACCAGCGCTGGCCCAAGGCCGACGAGGGCGCGATGACCCGCGCCCGCGCCGAGCTGGTGCGTGAAGGCGCGCTGGCGGTGATCGCCCGCACCCTGGAACTGGGTGAGCGGCTGACCCTGGGCCCGGGCGAACTGAAGTCCGGTGGCCACCGCCGCGACTCGATCCTGGCCGACGCCCTCGAGGCCGTGGTGGCCGCGATCTACCTGGATGTGGGCTTCGAGGCCTGCCGGGCGGTCGTGCTGCCCTGGTTCGCCGCCTCGATGGAGGCCCTGCCGGCCACCGGCCGGCCGGAGAAGGACCCCAAGACCCGCCTGCAGGAATGGCTGCAGGCCCGACAGAAGGCGTTGCCGCAGTACGAACTGGTGTCAGAATCCGGTGACGACCACGCCAAGCACTTCCGGGTACGCTGCAACGTCGCGGACCCTGCCGCCAGCACCGAAGGTGAAGGCCCTTCGCGCCGGCTTGCCGAACAACAAGCGGCTGCGGCCGTCCTAGAACAACTGGATTCCAAGTGAGCGAACAAACTCCCCATCATTGCGGCAGCGTGGCCGTCATCGGCCGCCCGAACGTGGGCAAGTCGACCCTGACCAACGCCCTCGTCGGCGCCAAGGTCAGCATCGTCTCCAACCGCCCGCAGACCACGCGCCATCGCCTGCTGGGCATCGCCACCTACCCGGAAGGCCAGCTGGTGCTGGTCGACACCCCCGGCCTGCACAAGGTGCAGAAGCGGGCGATGAACCGGGTGATGAACCGCGCCGCGCGCGGCTCGCTGGAAGGCGTCGACGCTGGCCTGCTGGTGATCGAAGCCGGCCGCTGGGACGAAGAAGACAGCCTGGCCTTCAACGTGCTGCGCGATGCCGGCATCCCGGTGGTGCTGGTGGTCAACAAGATCGACCGTATGAAGGACAAGGGCGCGCTGCTGCCGTTCCTGCAGCAGGTGACCGAAGGCCGCGATTTCGCCTCCGTGCACCCGATCTCCGCGCAGAAGCGCAACGGCCTGGAAGCCCTGGTCCGCGACGTGCTGGCCCTGCTGCCGGAAGCCCCGCCGATGTTCGGCGAGGACGAGATCACCGACCGCAGCCAGCGCTTCCTGGCCGGCGAGCTGGTGCGTGAACAGCTGATGCGCCAGCTCGGCGAAGAGCTGCCGTACGCCACCACCGTGGAAATCGAGCGCTTCACCGAGGACGGCAACCTGCTGCGCATCGGTGCGGTCATCTGGGTGGAGCGCGAAGGCCAGAAGGCCATCGTGATCGGCAAGGGCGGCGCCCGCCTGAAGGATATCGGTGCCAAGTCCCGCATGCAGATGGAACGTCTGTTCGGAGCCAAGGTGTTCCTGGAAACCTGGGTGCGCGTGCGTGAAGGCTGGTCCGATGACGAGGCCGCACTGAAGGCCTTCGGCTACGAATAAGCCGCGACGGTCGCTTCGATGCTGATCGAGGACGACACCGGGTTCGTGCTGCATGCACGGGCCTACCGCGAGACCAGCCTGCTGGTCGAGGTACTGAGCGCGCAGCACGGCCGCATCGGCCTGCTGGCGCGTGGCGTGTCCACCGCCAAGGGCCAGGTGCTGCGCGCGGCCCTGCAGCCGCTGCAGTGGATACGCTTCAGTGCCCTGCAGCGCGGTGAACTGGCCCAGCTGCGCGGCGCCGAGGCGCTGGACGCGGCCCCGCGCCTGGTCGGCCAGGCGATGCTGGCCGGTTTCTACCTGAGTGAACTGACCCTGCGCCTGGCCCCGCGCCAGGACCCGCTGCCGGAGCTGTACCTGGCCTACGGCGAGGCGCGCGCGCGGCTGGCGGTGGGCGCGGGCCTGGCATGGACGCTGCGCCGTTTCGAGCGTGAGCTGCTGGCGGCGCTGGGGCTGGGCTTCGAGCTGGACACAGCCAGCGACGGCCAGCCGGTGGACCCGGCGGCCCGCTACGAACTGGACCCGCAGGAAGGCCCGCAGCGCCTGCTGAGCGAGCGCGGTGGCGAACGCCGGGCCGCAGCAACGGGCTCGGCGCTGCTGGCGTTGGCGGCGGACGACGAGCCAGATGCGACAGACCTGGCCAGCCTGCGCCTGCCGATGCGGCGGGTGCTGTCCCATCACCTGGGGGCCAAGGGTCTCAAATCCTGGGAACTCCTCGAGCAGCTCACTCCCCGGAGGTAAAGGGGAGGGTGTCCGGCAGGGCTTGCAGCCCTGCACCTGCTTCAATCAACGGCAACGGCCGGAGCAACGGCAAAAGCTGGCTTCCTGAGGGTTGGCGGGATGGGTCCGGTGGCAGGGGACGCTGCAAGTACGTCCATGTAAGCTCGGTCGCCGCCTACAAACGGCGCAAGCCCCGGGCCCCGGGACCCC
>NZ_JBRRCR010000100.1:0-13514 GCF_056759115.1 Stenotrophomonas sp. STEN087
GCTGGGGGGGTGTAGTTTGATAGCGCCCCCCCCTCCCCCTCGGTCCCGGCGGGCTCCCCCCGGGCGTGTGGCGCGGGGCGGTGCGCCGCCCGCCGTATTGCCCCGCCGCTACCCGTACCGGCCTACGGCCGGTACTGCGCCCGTGCGTTGGCGATCACGGCCTTCACCAGCTCGCGGTCGGTATGCCGGGAAATGGCGCGTGCGCCGAGGGCGATCGCCTGCGCGCGCAGGTCCGCGTTGACATCGTAGTGGGCGCCGCTGGCCTTGTTCTGGAAGGCCCGCGGCGGAATGCCGAGCTGCGCCGCCATCGCGTGCAGCTCGGCCAGGGTGTCGGCCATCAGGTGCGCCCAGCGCTGTCCGCGCCAGGGATGCACCGCGTCATCGACGTAGACCGCCACCGCCGCGGCCGGTTCAGGCCTGCGGCTTGCCGTCGGTGTCGGCGGCGTCGGCCGGAGCGGCCTCGGCGTCGGCAGCGGCTTCAACCACGTCGCCTTCAGCGGCGTCTTCGCCTTCTTCGGCCTGCTCGGTTTCGAACTCGGCGACCAGCTTGTCCAGGTACTCGTCAGCGGTCTGGCCGGCTTCGGCAGCCAGCGTGTCCAGCAGCTTCTGCATCAGCTCGGAATATTCCAGGTTGACCGTGCGGCCTTCCTTTTCCTGCACGTTGGACAGGTGCTTGAGCATGGCCAGCATCGGCACCGGGTTGTCGGCGTTGCCCATGGTCTGGCCGCCGATGGCCAGCAGCCACTCGCGGCCCTGCAGGCCGATGGCAGCCACGGCCTGGCCGTCTTCGTTGGTCAGCACGGCGTGGTTCTGCACCTGCTGCTGGGCATTCAGGCGCAGGAACGGACGCTTGGCCTGATGCTTCTTGCGCTTGTCGCGCTTGGCCTTGGAGTTCTGGGACATGGGGTGGGGTCACCTGGAAAGGAAAGACCGCCATTGTACTGGGTGCCGCGCGGCGGAGGCCGGTCAGGGGTCAGAGCCCTTTCCGGGGGAAAGGGATCCGACCCCGGCTCAGGGTGCTACCGCCGGCGGCGCGGCCTCACCCTGCGCGGCCTGCACATCCGGGTCGGCCACGGCGGCCGACAGCCCCACCTGCGGGCCGGCGCCGGCCAGGGCGGCTTCTTCGGCGGCCTTGGTCATCACCACGATGCTGATGCGGCGGTTGATCGGGTTCTGCGGATCGGCCTTGTCGAACAGCACCGAGGAGGACAGGCCGACCACGCGGGTGATCTTGCTGTCGTCCATGCCGCCATCGACCAGCGCACGGCGCGCGGCGTTGGCGCGGTCGGCGCTCAGTTCCCAGTTGCCATAGCCGCGCGCGGCCGAATAGGCGGTGATATCGGTGTGGCCGGTCAGGCTGATCCGGTTCGGCACGTGGTTCAGGTACTCGGCCAGCTCGTGCAGGATCTGCTGGGTGTAGGGCTTCAGCGTGGCGCTGCCGAGGTCGAACATCGGCCGGTTCTGCTTGTCCACGATCTGGATGCGCAGGCCTTCCGGGGTCAGGTCCAGCAGCAGCTGGTCCTTGAACGGCTCCAGCGCCTGGCTCTTGCTGATCGCTTCCTGCAGCTCCTTCATCAGCGCTTCCAGCTGCTGCTTGTCGCGCTGGTGCTGGTCCACCGGCTGCGGTATCGCTTCCTTCTGGTTCTGGAAGGGATCATTGCTGTTGCCGCGGGAGACGTCGGTGGCGCCGCCCAGCTTGATCATCGAGGTGCTGGCGCCGCCGGGGCCGGCCATGCCGGGTGCGGGCGTGGGGCTCTGCCCGGCCAGCGGGCTGGGGTTGCGGAAGTACTCGGAAATCGCCGCGCGCTCGGGCTTGCTGGTGCTGGCCATCAGCCACAGCACCAAGAAGAAGGCCATCATCGCAGTCACGAAGTCGGCGTAGGCCACTTTCCACGAGCCGCCGTGATGGGCGGCGTGGCCGCCTTTCTTCACCCGGCGGACGATGACGGTGGGCTTGTTCTCGGCCATGGCTTACTTGACCGTCTTCAGGTGCTGCTCGAAATCGGAGAACGCCGGGCGCACGTTCGACGGCAGGGTCTTGCGGGCGAATTCCAGGGCGATCTTCGGGTTGTAGCCGCGCAGGCAGGCCAGCAGGGCGGTCTTGACCGATTCGTAGATGCGGCTGTCCTGCTCGGCACGGGCTACCATCGCCGAGGCCATCGGACCGATGAAACCGTAGCCCAGCAGGATGCCGAGGAAGGTGCCGACCAGGGCGCCTGCCACGTGGCCACCGACCTCGACGATGTCGCCGCCGATCGAGCCCATGGTGATGACGATGCCCAGCACCGCCGCCACGATGCCGAAACCGGGCAGTCCGTCGGCCACCTTGTTCATCACCTGCGAGGGCGCCAGCGCTTCGGCGTGGTGCTTTTCCAGCTCCAGCTCCAGCAGCGGCTCCAGTTCGTGCGGCTCGATGTTGCTGCCGATCATCAGGCGCAGGCAGTCGGTGATGAAGTCGATCAGGTGGTGGTCGGCCTGCACCTTCGGGTAGTTGGCGAACAGGGCGCTCTCGGCGGGGCGCTCGACGTGGTCTTCCAGCGACATGAAGCCTTCGCGGCGGGCCTTGTTCAGCAGTTCATAGAGCAGGCTGAGGACGTCGATGTAGTCCTGCTGCTTGTAGCGCGGGCCCTTGAACACGCCGATCGCCGCCTGCAGCGTCTGCTTGACCGTCTTGGCCGGGGTGCCGACCAGGAACGCACCGACGGCCGCGCCGCCGATGATGACCAGTTCGTAAGGCTGCCAGAGGGCACCCAGGCGACCGTGGGCGCCCAGGTAGCCGCCGAGGACGCTGATGATGACGACCAGGAATCCAACGATGATGAGCATGGCGCGACGCAAGGAGAGGGGATATCTCCTTGTCGGCCTGACACCGGTGTTTCTGAAGAGGGAATTCTGTGAAGTCGGTCAGCGGGGGTGATCAGCCCGCCGTTCCGGCCTCGGCGCCTTCACGCTGCAGGGGATTGGGCCACGGCTCGCCGTTGCCGACGAAGGAAAGTGAGACCGAGTTCAGGCAGTGGCGCTCGAAGGTGGGCGGCGGGCCATCCGGGAACACGTGGCCCAGATGGCTGCCGCAGCGGGCGCAGGTGATCTCGGTGCGGACCATGCCGTGGCTGGTGTCGCGGATCTCGGTCACGTGCGCCGGGTCGTAGGGCGCGAAGAAGCTGGGCCAGCCGGTGCCTGAATCGAACTTGGTGCTGGAGCGGAACAGCGGCAGCGCGCACAGGCGGCAGCAGTAGACGCCCTCGCGCTTGTTGTCGAGGAACACGCCGCAGAACGGGGCCTCGGTGCCGTGCTGCAGCAGCACGCGGCGTTCCTCGGCGCTCAGGCCGGCCACCAGGGCGTCGGTCTGGGTGGCGGTGGGGGGCGTCAGGTCGAAAGCGCTCATGCCGGCTCCGTGGGGGTGTGGCCTGGGGATGCTGGCAAACGTGGGGGTGCGCGGCGGCCGTTGCAAGTGTGATGGCCATTCATGGCCGGCACACAGGCCCCGGCGCAAAGTCGAGTTCTCACACGAAGGAGCGTGCCATGACACCGCGTCTTGCCCTGTTGTTGACCGCCCTGCTGCCGCTGGCTGCCCAGGCCCAGGTGCCCACGTCCTCCAGCCCGACGGCCACGCGGAGCACGAACAGCGTGAACCCGCCCCCGGTCGCGCCGCAGGCGCCGCCGCCGCCCGCCAACCCGGCACTGCCGGTGCAGGTGCCGCGCCAGCCGGCGCAGCCGATCCGCTCGGCCGGCCCGGCGCAGGTGGCACCGGCATCGACGCCGGCCACGCGGGCACCAGACAAGGTGTACGACCGAAACGGCCGCATCGTGCCGGGGGTGAAGCCGGCGGGCCCCAACCGCGTGTTCGATTCGCGCACCGGCCGGTACTACGACAGCGTGCCGGCGGGCGACGGGCAGCAGATCAAACCGTGAAGTGCGCCGTGGTGGGCCTGAACCCACGAAAACGACGTCCTGCCGATCACTGTTTTTTCGCCTGCGATTAACCGCGCCGGGACCACCGTGGCCCTGCACCGGCAACCGCCGATGCATGTCCTTCGTCCACTGGATCGCGATCATGAAAAACCAGCAGAACCGTCATCCCGGCAAGGAGCAGCAGGGCCAGAGCCGCAGCCCGCAGCAGCAACAGCAGCAGATGGATGCGCAGCAGCCGCAGAAGGGCGGCAAGCAGCGGGAGCAGCGCCAGCAGGGGTCGCAGAAGCACCCGCAGCAGCGCTGACCGACGCCAGGGGTCGGATCCCGCGCAGCGGGCTCTGACCCCAAACCCGGCCCAGCCGCTCAATCCGCGATCGGCAGCGCCCAAGTCTCCTTCACTTCTTCCATCACGATGTAGCTCTTCGATTCACGCACATGCGGCAGGGTCAGCAGGGTGCTGCCCAGCAGCTTGCGGTAGCTGGCCATCTCGCTGATGCGCGCCTTCAGCAGGTAATCGAAATCGCCCGAGACCAGGTGGCACTCCAGCACGTTGGGCAGCTTCAGCGCCGCACGGCGGAATTCCTCGAAGATGTCGCCGGACTTGTAGGCCAGGCTGATCTCCACGAACACCAGCAGGCTGGCCTTCAGTGCCGCCGGGTCGAGGTGCGCGTGGTAGCCGGTGATGACCCCTTCGCGCTCCAGCCGGCGCACGCGCTCGGTGCAGGGGGTGGTCGACAGGCCGACCCGTTCACCCAGCTCGGTGAAGGAAATACGGCCCTCGGCCTGCAGGATGCGCAGGATCTTGCGGTCGATCTTGTCCAGCTCGCGCGGGCGTGTGGCCATGGCCGTCAACCTCCGGGGGTAAATCACAGGAAAACATCCTGCCTGTGATAGCTAAATCAGGCAAATCGTCTAGGAACGGAAGAATATACTTCCCCGATTATGCTCCCGGCGTGCTCAAACGCAGGGAATCATCGGGTTGGAGAGTTCCCATGCGAGTCCTCGTTCTCGGCAGCGGCGTGATCGGCACCACCAGTGCCTGGTACCTGCGGCAGGCCGGCTTTGAAGTCACGGTCATCGACCGCCAGCCCGGCCCCGCGCTGGAGACCAGCTTTGCCAACGCCGGCCAGCTGTCGTTCGGCTACACCTCGCCGTGGGCCGCCCCGGGCGTGCCGAAGAAGGCGATCGGCTGGCTGTTCGAGAAGCATGCGCCGCTGGCGATCAAGCCAGGCATGGACCTGGCCCAGTACCGCTGGCTGTGGCAGATGCTGCGCAACTGCACCCACGAGCGCTACGCCATCAACAAGGCGCGCATGGTGCGCATGTCCGAATACAGCCGCGACTGCCTGAACGAGCTGCGCGCGCAGATCGGCATCGAGTTCGAAGGCCGCGATCTCGGCACCACCCAGCTGTTCCGTACCCAGCAGCAGCTGGACGCCTCGGCGCAGGACATCGAGATCCTGGCCCAGTACGGCGTGCCGTACGAAGTGCTGGACCGCGCCGGCATCATCCAGGCCGAACCGGCCCTGGCCCACGTCGATGGCCTGGTAGGCGCGCTGCGCCTGCCGCGTGACCAGACCGGCGACTGCCAGCTGTTCACCCGCCGCCTGGCGCAGATGGCGGCCGACGCCGGCGTCGAGTTCCGCTATGACCAGGACATCAGCGGCCTGGAGTTCGATGGCGACCGCATCACCGGCGTGCGCATCGGCGGCCGGCTGGAAACCGCCGACCGCTTCGTGGTCGCGCTGGGCAGCTATTCGCCACAGATGGTGGCGCCGCTGGGCATGCGCCTGCCGGTGTACCCGCTGAAGGGCTATTCGCTGACCCTGCCGATCACCGACCCGGCGATGGCGCCGACTTCGACCATCCTGGACGAGAGCTACAAGGTGGCCGTGACCCGCTTCGACAACCGCATCCGCGTGGGCGGCATGGCCGAGGTGGCCGGTTTCGACCTGTCGCTGTCGCAGCGCCGCCGCGAGACCCTGGAACTGGTGGTGCGCGACCTGTACCCGAAGGGCGGCGACCTGGCCAAGGCCGATTTCTGGACCGGCCTGCGCCCGGCCACCCCGGACGGCACGCCGGTCATCGGCGCCACCCCGTTCCGCAACCTGTACCTCAACACCGGTCACGGCACGCTGGGCTGGACCATGGCCTGCGGCTCGGGCCGTTACCTGGCCGACCTGATGAGCGCGCGCCAGCCGCAGATCAGCACCGAGGGCCTGGATATCTTCCGCTACGGCCAGTATGGCCAGGCCCCGCAGCAGGAGAGCCGCGCATGCGTCCTGCCCGCGCGCTGATCGACCTGGGCGCGCTGCGCAGCAACTACCGGCTGGCCCGCGAACTGGGCGGCGGCAAGGCGCTGGCGGTGGTCAAGGCCGATGCCTATGGCCACGGCGCGGTGCGCTGCGCGCAGGCGCTGGAAGGCGAGGCCGATGGCTTCGCGGTGGCCACGATTGAAGAGGCGCTGGAACTGCGCCAGGCCGGCATCCGCGCGCCGATCCTGCTGCTGGAAGGCATCTTCGAGGCCAGCGAGCTGCCCCTGGTGGCCGAGCATGACCTGTGGTTCTCGGTGGGTTCGGCGTGGCAGCTGGAGGCGCTGGCCGCCTTCGACAGCCCGCGCCCGCTGACGGTGTGGCTGAAGCTGGACAGCGGCATGCACCGGCTGGGCCTGGACGTGGCCGGTTTCCGTGCTGCGCATGCGCGCCTGTCGGCGCTGCCGCAGGTGGAGCGCATCGTGATGATGACCCACCTGGCGCGTGCCGATGAGCTGGACAGCGAACGCACCCACGAACAGGCCGCTACCTTCAAGGCCGCCATCGACGGCCTGCAGGGCGAGACCAGCGTGTGCAACTCGCCGGCCCTGCTGGGCTGGCCGGACGTGCGCAGCGACTGGGTGCGGCCGGGCCTGATGCTGTACGGGGCCAACCCGCTGCCGGACGACACCACGCTGACCGCGCGCCTGCGCCCGGTGATGACCATGCAGTCGAAGGTGATCGCCGAGCGCTGGATCGATGCCGGTGAGCCGGTGGGCTATGGCGCCCGCTTCGTGGCCAAGGCCCGCACCCGCGTGGGCGTGGTCGCGCTGGGCTATGCCGACGGCTACCCGCAGTTCGCCCCGAACGGTACCCCGGTGCTGATCGATGGCCAGCCCGGCGGGCTGATCGGCCGCGTGTCGATGGACATGCTGACCGTGGACCTGACTGCGCATGCGCAGGCCGGCATCGGCAGCGTGGTGGAACTGTGGGGCGCGGCGCCGACCCTGGCCGAACTGGCCCCGCGCTGCGGTGTCAGTGCCTACCAGCTGCCGTGCGCGGTCAAGCGCGTGGCCCGGGTTTACCAGGAGTGAGGTGATGCCGGCCAGCGGCCGGCACTACCAGGATGCACGCGTCACGACCGCCGGGGGGGGGGCCGCGGGGCCTTGGGGGGGGGGGGGCCCCGCCCCGGCGGCCTTTGATCACCGCGCGGCGGTTGCCTGCGTGGTCAACTGGCGCTTCACCCAGTCATCGATCAGGCGCTTCTCGAAGCGCAGCGGGTCGCTGTCGCTGCGCAGCCCGATGTTGTGCAGGTAGCCGCTGTCGCTCAGCTTGGCCTCGCCTTCGTCGACGATGCGGCCGCTGGCGTCCTTCAGCGTGTACTGCAGGGTGATGCGCGGCGGGTAGATGTCGCGCATGATCCGGATGCCGTCGGCACGCGGGCCGTGCCACGGCTCGTAGTCGCCGGCGCGCTTGATGTCCACCAGGGTCACGTCGAGGGTCTGCCCCGGCTGCAGCGGCTTGGCTGCGGCAGTCCGCACGTAGCGGGCCAGCTGCTGCACCCAGTCGCCGCGCTGTGCCTCGAAGCGGTTGGTGCTGCGGCGGATCTCGGTGAAGGTGGCCGGATCGTCCCATTTCACGCTGACCGGACCATCGGCCTTCAGCGCCCGCGGTGCCTGCGGATCGGTGACAGTGCGTGGCGCAGCGGTGGCGCTGCCCACGACCAGGGCGCCTGCCAGCAGCAGGGCGGCGGAAAGCGAGCGGTTCATGGTGGTCTCCTGCGTCCCGTGATCGGGGCGGTGTCGGTTTACAGGTCGAGTGTGATCCTGCGGCCGGGCGCCAGCAATGGCCGATTGCGTCATATGCGACAGCAGTTGTCGCGAATTCATGGTCGTCAAGCCTGACTGACGTCGCTTGACGCTGTGAATACGCGCTCTGGAAGATGCTGTACCTCCACCCGGTCCGTCCCCCACGCCCTTGTCCACACTGCCGCCCCTCGCGGAGCGCCCGCCCTTGAAGGCGCCGGCGCCCGAACCCGACCTGCATCAGGGCGTGCTCGAGCACATCAATGCCGGCTTCTGCGTGATCCAGGTGCTGTTCGAAGGCGAGCAGGCCGTGGACTGTCGCTTCATCGAGGTCAACGATGCCTTCGAGCGCCACACCGGCCTGAAGGGGGCCCAGGGCAAGCGGATGACCGCGCTGGAGCCGCAGCACGAACGCGACTGGTTCCGCATTTACGGCGAAGTGGCACGCACCGGGCAACCGGCGCAGTTCGAGATGGATGCGCGCGCACTGGGTCGCTCGTTCGCGGTGGACGCCGTGCGCGTGGGCGAGCCGGGCGAGGACAAGGTCGGCATCCTGTTCTTCGACGTGACCGCGCGCAAGCAGATCGAAGTGGAGCTGGGCGAGAGCGAGGCGCGGTTCAGCGCGCTGGCCGATGGCTTGCCGATGCCGGTCTGGGTGCTGGACGAGCGCGGCCATGCCCGGTTCGTCAACAGCGCCTTCAGCGAATTCTTCGGCGGCGACGAAACCCGCGTGCCGGAAGATGTCTGGCGTGGCCTGGTGCATCCGGACGACGCCTCGGTGTTCGAATACGAGCTGCAGGAAGCGCTGACGGTGCAGCGCTCGATGCATGCGCTGGTGCGCGCGCGGCGGGCCGATGGCCAGTGGCGCTGGCTGGAAATGAACGCACGGCCGCGCTTCTCGCGCATGGGTCGCTTCATCGGCCTGGCTGGCAGCAGCCCGGACGTGACCGAGCGCCGCGAGATCGAACTGGCGCGCGAGGAGCTGCTGCAGTCCGAGCGCGCCGCGCGCAGTGCCGCGGAAAACATGGCGCGGCTGAAGGACGAGTTCCTGGCCACGCTGTCGCACGAGCTGCGCACGCCGCTGACCACCATTCTCGGCTGGAGCGAACTGCTGCTGCAGCGGGTGGACAACACCAGCCCGCTGTTCAAGGGCCTGAACGTGATCGCCAGCAGCGCCACGGCGCAGAAGCGCCTGATCTCGGACATGCTGGACCTGAGCAGCATGCTGCTGGGCAAGGTGCAGCTGGAAGTGGAAGTGCTGGACCTGCGCACGCAGCTGGGCGAAGCCCTGGGGGCACAGGAGCCGGTGGCCGAGGGCAAGGCGCTGGATGTCAGCCTGCAGCTGCCCGACCAGCCCTGCCTGGTGCTGGGCGATGCCACGCGCCTGCAGCAGGTGTTCTGGAACCTGCTGTCCAACGCCATCAAGTTCACCCCGGCCGAAGGCCGCATCGAGGCGCAGGTGCGTGCCGATGGCGGCTACTGGACGATCACCCTGCGCGACACCGGCGACGGCATCGCGCCGGAGTTCCTGCACCATCTGTTCAGCCGTTTCCGCCAGGCCGATGGCACCACCACCCGCCGCCATGGCGGCCTGGGCCTGGGCCTGGCCATCGTGCAGCAGCTGGTGGAGCTGCACGGCGGCACGATCAGCGCGGCCAGCGACGGCCATGGCCATGGCTCGACATTCACCGTGCGCCTGCCGCAGTACCTGCCCGATGCCGATCGCCGGCCGCTGCGCGAAGTGTTCAGCGGGCCGATCCTTGATCCGACCGTGGTCGAGCCGTATCCGCTGCGCGGCCTGCATGTGCTGGCCGTGGATGACCAGCCGGAAGTGCTGGAATACCTGCGGCGCATGCTGGAAGAGCAGGGCGCCAGTGTCTCGGCGGTTAGTTCGGCCGGTGAAGCGCTGGCCCTGCTGGCCGACAGCGGCCACCTGCAGTACCAGGTGATGCTGACCGACATCGGCATGCCGGGCATGGATGGCTATGGCCTGGTGCGCACGCTGCGCGAGGACATGGGCGTGGCGGCGACCGACCTGCCGGCGGTGGCGGTGACCGCGCTGGCGCGTGCCGACGACCGCCGCCGCGCGCTGGCCTCGGGTTTCCAGGAACACGTCGCCAAGCCGTACTCGGTGGCGCAGCTGGTTTCGGCCGTGCGCAGCGTGCAGCCGGAACGCCGTGGCGACGCATTGCACTGAGCACCCAGGAGGTTCACCGATGTCCCGTATTGCGCCCCGCATACACACCGATCCAGCGCAGATCGCCCGCTTGGAAGCCCTGTTGCCGCAGCTGGGGGGCGAATGGCAGGTGCAGCTGACCCTGCATGATGGCCGCCGCCTGCTGGGCACCGTGGCCGTGCGCCCGACGCTGCAGCAGTACCGCAATGAAGCGGGTGATGAGGGCAGCAACGGCCAGCTGCGCCTGGACGACTACGACAATCCGGTGCAGCAGCACCACGTCTGGCTGGATGAGATCGCCAGCGTCAGCCGGCTGCCGCCGAAGGCGCCGTCACAGGTCTGAAACGGTGGCGCTGGGCCATGCCCGGCGCCACCCCGCATCTCAATGCTCGAACACGGTCGGCGTCGCCTCGAACCGGCGCGCATAGGCGCGCTCGTCGGCCACGCGGGCCACTTCGTCGTCGGCCAGGTCCGGTGCCCCATAGACCGCATAGGCCACGCTGCCATCGGCGCCATGGCCGACCTGGTGCAGGCGGTAGCGCGAATGCCCACCACCGGTGTCCTCGGGGTAATGCACGGGCGGATGGCTGCCTTCCAGGTCCATCTCACTGTTGTCGACCACTCCACCGACGAACAAAGCGCGCATGCAGGTTCTCCTGGGGTTTGCTGGGGGAGCCTTTACCCTGAACGCTTCGATGTTGTCGGCGCATCAACAGCCCGTTGAACTTTCGCAAAGCGGCCCCCCGGGGCCGGCCCGGCGGGGGCGGTACAATGGACGGCCCTACGCTTGAAGTACCCGCGCCGATGGCCTCCAGCAACGACGCCCCCCTGCAGACCCTGCTCCTGCCGTTCAGCAACGGCACCCTGCACTGGCCCGACGGCCCGGTCGCCTTCCTCCGTGCCCGCGATGGCTGGCCGCTGCGCGAGATCGCCGGCAACCGCGAAGTGCACTGCGAGCAGAGCTTCGCCCCGTTTGCCGAGCCGCTGCAGCAGGCCGCCGGCTGGACCGTCAGCGGCCAGATCGACGATGCCGCCGGCAAGGGCCGCTACCCACTGGTGCTGGTGCTGCCGCCGCGCCAGCGTGAGGAAGCCCGCGCGCTGTTCGCCCGCGCCCTGGCCCTGGTGGCCGAGGGTGGCCGGATCGTCGCCTGCCAGTCCAACAATGAGGGCGCCCGCTCCGGCGAAGGCGACCTCAAGCAGCTGACCGGCCTCGGCGGCTGCCTGACCAAGAACCACTGTCGCGTGTACTGGACCGCGCCGCTGCAGGGCCAGCACGATGCCGACCTGGCCAAGCGCTGGAGCGCGCTGGACGCGGTGCGTCCGATCGTCGGCGGCCGCTTCCTCAGCCGCCCGGGCGTGTTCGCCTGGGACCGCATCGATCCGGCCTCGGCGCTGCTGGCCGAGCACCTGCCCGCCGACCTGGCCGGCCGTGCCGCCGATCTCGGTGCCGGCTACGGCTACCTGTCGCGCGAGCTGCTGGAGCGCTGCCCGAAGATCACCGCGCTGGACCTGTATGAAGCCGAGCAGCGTGCGCTGGCCCTGGCCGAACTGAACCTGGCACCGCCGCCGCGCGCGCTGCCGCTGCGCTTCCTGTGGCGCGACGTCACCGCCGGCGTCGAGCCGGGCTACGACGTCATCATCAGCAACCCGCCGTTCCACACGCCGTCGCGCGCCGACCGCCCCGACATCGGCCAGCGCTTCATCGCCGTGGCCGCGCAGGCGCTGCGCCCGGGTGGCCGCCTGTACGTGGTGGCCAACCGCCATCTGCCCTACGAGTACACGCTCAACGAGAGCTTCGGCGCCGTGCGTGTCATCGCCGAGCGCGATGGCTTCAAGCTGGTCGAGGCGGTGAAGGGGAAGGGCAAGTGAAGCTGGTCAAGCTGATTGCCAACCTGGGCTACGGCAGCCGCAAGCAGGTGCAGTGGATGTTCCGCGAGGGCCGCGTCACCGATGCCGACGGCGAAGTGCTGTACGCCGATGACCAGGTTCCGCACGAGGCGATCCGCGTTGATGGCGAGCCGCTGGACCCGCCAGTGGGCCTGTCGCTGGCGCTGTACAAGCCGGCCGGCTACACCTGCTCGACCAAGGATACCGGCCGCCTGATCTACGATCTGCTGCCGCCGCGCTTCCGCGACCGCGACCCGGTGCTGTCCACCGTCGGCCGCTTGGACCGCGAGACCAGCGGCCTGCTGCTGCTGACCGACGACGGTGGCCTGCTGCACCGGATCATCTCGCCGAAGTCGAAGCTGCCCAAGGTCTACGAAGTGGAACTGGCCGAAGACCTGCGCGGTGACGAAGTGGCGCAGTTCGCCAGCGGCACGCTGATGCTGGAAGCGGAGAAGACGCCCCTGCTGCCGGCTGAACTCGAGGTGCTGGGCCCGCGCAAGGCGCGCCTGGTGCTGCACGAAGGCCGCTACCATCAGGTACGCCGCATGTTCGCCGCCGTCGGCAACCACGTGCAGGCCCTGCACCGCAGCCGCGTCGGCGGCCTGGACCTGCAGGGGCTGGACGAAGGCCAATGGCGGATGCTGACCTCAACCGACCTGGACACCCTGTTCGCTCCATGACCTCCCTCGCTGCGCTGTCGTTCCTCCCGGATGCCGTCATCTTCGACATGGACGGCCTGATGATCGACAGCGAGCGGGTGTCGATCGCCTGCTGGAGCGAGGCGGCCGCCGAACTCGGGCTGCCGCTGGACGCGACGTTCTTCGTGCGCATGGTCGGCCTGGGTGACCGTGACAGCCAGGCGCTGCTGCGCGGGCAGGGCGTGTCGGACGCGATGATCGAGACGATGGCGGCACGCTGCCACGACCTCTACGAGGCGCGCACGCAGACCGGCCTGCCCTTGCGGCCGGGCATCCTGGAGCTGCTGGAACTGCTGAAGGCGCACGCCATTCCGCGTGCCGTGGCGACCACCACGCGGCAGCCGCGGGCCAACCGCAAGCTGGTTGCGGCCGGCCTGCTGCCGTACTTCGATGCGGTCATCACCAGTGGCGACGTGGCCCACCCGAAGCCGGCGCCGGACATCTACCTGCTGGCCGCACAGCGGCTGGGCAAGGCACCGGAACGCTGCCTGGCGCTGGAGGATTCACCGGCCGGCACGCGCGCCGCCGTGGCCGCGGGCATGACCGTGATCCAGGTACCGGACCTGGTGCATCCGGATGAAGAACTGCGCGCGCTGGGCCACCGCATCGTCGGCTCGCTGGTGGATGCCCACGCCCTGCTGGTGCCGCTGCTGCCGAGGTAACGGTAGGTGCCGACCACCGCCCTGGTGGGTGCCGACCGTTTGTCGGCACGCGTAACCCCGCCCCCCCGGCCAGGGCCCGCGGGTCCCGTGGTGGCGGCCCGGTGGCGGGCCCCCCGTCCACA
>NZ_JBRRCR010000101.1:0-13490 GCF_056759115.1 Stenotrophomonas sp. STEN087
TTGCAGGACCGCAGGCGCCATGGATGGCGCCTACGAGCCCCCATGGATGGGTTCACGGCGTGTCCTGCAGCGGCCCGCCCCCGCCTCCCAGGCTATACAGGGAGGCGCTGCACGGAGCGCTCGAAAACCCTCACTCTTCCGCCAGCATCTCCGTCAGCTTCGCGCGCGCCGGCTTCGCCAGCTTCTTGTTCTCCAGCGCAAAACGGATCGTCGCTTCAACCAGACCCAGATGGGTGCCGCAGTCGAAACGGGTGCCCTCGAAGCGGTAAGCATCCACTTCCTCGGTCGCCAGCAGCGAAGCGATCGCATCGGTCAGCTGGATCTCGCCGCCGGCACCGGTGCCGGTGGATTCCAGCAGCTCGAAGATCTTCGGGCTCAGCACGTAACGGCCAACCACCGCCAGGTCGCTCGGTGCGTCCTCCGGCTTGGGCTTCTCCACGATCTGCGAGATGCGGCCCTTGCGGCCGTCGAACGCCTCGGTCGCCACGATGCCGTAGCTCGCGGTGTTCTCGTGCGGCACGTCTTCCACCGCGATCACGCTGGCACCGCTGGCCTCGTTGAGGTCGGCCATCTGCTTCAGCGCGCCGTCGCCGCGGTTCCAGATCAGGTCGTCGGGGAGCAGCACGGCGAACGGTTCGTCACCGATCACCGCCTTCGCACACAGCACCGCATGGCCCAGGCCCAGCGCTTCGGCCTGGGTCACGAAAACCGCACGTACACCCTCGGGCAGCACGTGGCGGATCATCTCCAGCTGCTCGTGCTTGCCCGCACGCTCCAGCTTCTGCTCAAGCTCGTAGGCCTTGTCGAAGTAATCGGCAACGGCGTGCTTGTAGCGGTTGGTGATGAAGATCAGGGTGTCACACCCTGCCTCGATGGCCTCATCAACAGCATATTGGATAAGCGGACGATCGATGATCGGCAGCATTTCCTTCGGAACCGTCTTGGTTGCCGGCAAAAAGCGCGTCCCGAGCCCTGCCACTGGAAAAACAGCCTTACGAATTCGCTTGCTCATTTAATGCCTGTTGGCCTCACGTGCGGGAAAGGGAACCACTTTAGCGGAGGAGATGTAAGCGTCCTGTTCAATCGGAGAGAACTCCGGCATGGTCGCGAACAGCACCTCCCGAATCGTATCAGTGTCGTACTCGGCGATAGCGTCACGCAGTCTCGGAACGTTGCCCAGAACGACATCGCGTGAGAACGTGCGCACGCCGGCTTCCAGCACCTTGGGATGCGAGGTCGGCCGGTAATCTTCGTCCGAATAGAACAGGGTCTCGTGCAGCTTTTCGCCCGGGCGCAGCCCGGTATAGATGATCGGAATGTCCTTGTACGGCTGCTTGCCGGCCAGGCGGATCATCTGTTCGGCGAGCACGCGGATCGGCACCGGCTCACCCATGTCCAGGGTGTAGATGGCACCGTGCGACGCCGATGCCGCCGCCTGCAGGATCAGCTGGCAGGCTTCGGGGATCGTCATGAAGTAACGGGTCACTTCCGGATCGGTCACCGTGATCGGGCCGCCGCGCAGGATCTGCTCGCGGAACAGCGGCACCACGCTGCCGGCCGAGTCGAGCACGTTGCCGAAGCGCACGGTCACGAAACGGGTGTGCGTGGACTTCTGGTCCAGGCTCTGGCAGATCATCTCGGCGTAGCGCTTGCTGGCGCCCAGCGCATTGACCGGGTCGACCGCCTTGTCGGTGGAGATGAACACGAAATGCTCGACGCGCGCCTCCATGCACGCACGCGCCACGTTCTCGGTGGCGAGGATGTTGTTGCGCACCGCTTCGCGCAGCTGGCGCTCCAGCACCGGCACGTGCTTGTACGCGGCCGCGTGGAAGGCGGTATCGACCGGGTGCAGCGACAGCGCGTGGCGCATCACCGCCGGGTCACCGACGTCACCGAGCACGGCTTCGATCTGCACGTCGGGGAAGCTGCGGCGCAGCTCGGCCTCGATGGTCAGCAGCAGCAGCTCGCTCATTTCCAGCATGACGATGCGCCCAGCACCGTGGCGAGCGCACTGGCGGCACAGCTCCGAACCGATCGAGCCGCCTGCACCGGTGACCATCACCGTGCGCCCGCCGAGCCAACCGCGAATCAGGTTCCAGTCCGGCATGATCGGCTTGCGGCCGAGCAGGTCCTCGATGGCGACTTCCTTCAGCTGGCCCGGCAGCGACTGGCCCTGCAGGATGTCGCTGAGCTTGGGCACGGTGCGGAACGGGATGCCGGTGCTCTCGCAGATGGCCACCACGCGCTGCATGCCCACAGAATCCAGCGACGGGATGGCGATGACCAGCAGCTTGGCCGCGGTTTCGCGGGCCACGGCCGGGGCATCGTCGAGGGTGCCGAGGATCGGCAGGCTCTGCAGCTTGGCGCCGCGCAGGTGCGGGGCGTCGTCCAGCAGGCCGACCGGCTCGAAGTTGCCCGAGCGGCGCAGGTCGCGCACGAGGGTCTCGGCGGCCTGGCCGGCGCCCAGGATCAGCACGCGGCGCGCGGTCGAATCGGACTGCAGCGACTGGTAGTCCTTCCACGCCCGGTACAGCAGGCGCGGCGCGCCCAGCAGCGCCGACAGCGCGAACGGATAGATCACCAGCACCGACAGCGGCACGCCGTTGAAGCGCTTCCAGGCCAGTACCAGGACGATGGCGACCAGGCCGATGAAGCTGGCCTTGAAGATGTTCAGCAGGTCACTGACGCTGGCGAACCGCCACAGGCCGCGGTACAGGCCGACCCGCCAGAACACGATGCCCTGCAGCGCCAGCACCAGCGTCGTATCGACGTTCCACAGGGGCAGCGACGGGGCATCAGGCAGGATGGAGTAACGGCCGGCATGCAGCAGCTGCCAACAGGCCCATACCATGAACAGGTCATGGCAGACGATGGCCGTGCGAGGCAACAGGCCAAGAATTCTGTCCCGCCAGGGTGAAGACATATTTCGCGTAATTCCTTATCGGTGGCGCAATCCATTGCGCAGGAGGAGCCAAAGCAGGGTCAGCGCGGAAATCCACGCGACCGCTACGACAGCCTCCCACCTCGGCTGCAATCTGGTGCAAACATAGAACACTGTAATGCTGAACAGGCCTACAACAAAGTACATCGCTGTGACCTGGGCGTGGCCGGCTCCTGCCTGCACCGCGCGTTGGTAAACGTGCTGGGTGTGGGGTTCCATCCAGCGCTGTCCTGAAAGGATGCGCGCCAACAGCGTGAAGCCCGCGTCCACAAGGAACGGGGAAATGGGCACCAGCAGCAGCAACCAGTTGATTTCCGTACGCAGCGCGGCCACCGCCAGCACCACCGAGACCGCATAGCCCAGCGCGCCACTGCCCACATCGCCCATGAAAATGCGCGCTTTCGGGAAGTTGAATGGCAGAAAACCCACGCAGGCCAAGCCCAGCACGATGGCCACCAGCGAGTACGGCCACGGCAGGACCACGGCGAAGCCAAGTGCGGCGACGACCGCCTGGCTGCTGGCGATGCCGTTGATCCCATCCATGAAGTTCCAGATGTTGATCAGCGAGGCGGTGAACACCAGCACCAGCAGGGCCAGCAGCCAGCTGCCGCCATGCACCTTGACCAGCGCGGCCAGCAGGCCGGCGGCGATGAAATGGACCAGCAGGCGGCGCAGGGCCGGCAGCGGCCGGTGGTCGTCCCACCAGCCGATGCCTGCCACCAGCACCAGCCCGAGGCTGGCAACCAGCAGACTGGGAATGGCTACCGGCCACGCCCACATGGCGGCGACGGCGGCCACCAGCAGGCTGATGACGATGGCGATGCCACCGCCGCGCGGGGTCGCCACGCTATGGCTGCGGCGTTCGCCGGGCTGATCCATCAGCTGCCGGCGCAGCGCGTAGCCACGCGCCGCCCAGGTCAGTGCGGCGCTGAGCAGGGCCAGCCCCAGCAGCGCAGCCATCACCAGCCAGGCCATGGCTCAGAGCACCGCGTAGTTCAGCAGCGGCTTGACCGTGCCCCATTCCTTGCAGCTCGGGCACTGCCAGTGGTGGGTACGCGCACCGAAGCCACAGCGCGTGCAGCGGTAAGCCGGGTTGCGCACCAGCAGCTGGTCGGTGATGTGCTTGAGGTCGTGCAGGGTGGCGGTGGAATCGGCGCCTTCGGCCAGGGTCAGGTCGATCAGCGCCGATTCGCCGCGCACCGAAGGGCGATCCTTCAGCTGGCGACCGAGGTAGGCGCGCGCCGGGGCGACACCCTCCTGCTCTTCCATCAGGCGGGTCAGTGCCAGCACCGGGGCGATGCCGCGGTAGTGCTCGGTCATTTCCGACAGGAACGCACGCGCGCCGCCGAGGTCGCCCACCTTGCGGTAGTTCTCCATCAGCGCCGGCAGCAGCTCGGGCAGGTACTCGGGATCGTTGCGCGCGGCGCGCTCGAAGGCGCGCACGGCGGCCTCGGCATTGCCGGCATCGGTTTCCAGGCGGCCTTCGATGATGCCGGCACGCACCGACATCGCATCGGCCTGGTACGCGCGGGCAATGGCCGCCCTCGCCTCTTCCAGCTTGCCGGCGCCACGGAAGCGCTCGGCCAGCTCGCATTCGAACTGCCCGATCAGCTTGCCCATCGGCTCGCCGGTCACATCTTCGAAGCGGGTGGCGTTGTCGATGGCCTTCTCCCAGTCGCGCTCGGCCTGGTAGATGCCGATCAGGTGCTTGAGCGCCTGCGGTGCGCGCTGGTCCAGCTGGGCCAGTTCGGTGAACACGGTTTCAGCACGGTCCAGCAGGCCGGACTTCATGTAGTCCTCGCCCAGCGCCAGCAGGGCCTGCACGCGCTGCGCGTCGCTCAGGTCGTTGCGGTTGACCAGGCCCTGGTGCAGGCGGATCGCGCGATCCACTTCACCACGACGGCGGAACAGGTGGCCCAGCGCGACCTGGGTCTCGAAGGTTTCCTTGTCCAGCTCGGCGATGTGCAGGAACAGCTCGATGGCCTTGTCCGGCTGCTCGTTGAGCAGATAGTTCAGGCCACGGAAATAGGTGCTGGACAGGTGGCTGACCTGGTTGTCGCCGTGGCGTTGCCCGCCGCGCCGTCCAATGACCCAGCCGGCCAGCGCCGCCAGGGGAAGGAACAGGAAGAACCAGAACCACTCGGTGACGAAATCCATCTTCGATCAGCGTCCATCAAAAGATTGGGAGGGGGAAACCGGCGCCACCGGGGTAGCGACCGACTTGTTGGCGCGGCGCAGCTGGCCGTAGAGCGGAATGACCACGCTCACCAGCACCAGGCCGGCACCGACGATGACGCCGATCAGCAGCGAAGCGATGATCGCCACGCCGATCGAGGTCTTGAGTTGGGTAAACAGCAGGTTGATGGTCATCTCGTCCATGTTCATGGCACCGATGATCAACCCGAGAAGCAGCACCGCCAGCAGGACCAGCAGACGAAAAACCTTCATGCGACAGCTCCAGTGGCAGGAGGTCGTAGCTTATCCGACTCGCCGCGGTATTCGCACGCGGTGACGCGACGGGACACTCAGGCCGGATCGGCGTCCAGCGGCAGCACGCTGCTGACCCGCTCACGCAGTTCCTTGCCCGGCTTGAAATGGGGAACGTGCTTGCCCGGCAGGGCGACCGATTCGCCGGTCTTGGGGTTGCGGCCCAGGCGCGGCGGACGGTAGTGCAGCGAGAAGCTGCCAAAGCCACGGATTTCGATGCGATCCCCTGCAGAAAGGGAACCGCCCATCATTTCCAGCAACGACTTCACCGCCAGATCGACATCATCGGCCTTCAGGTGCGCCTGGCGGCGCGCGAGGATTTCGATCAGTTCGGATTTGGTCATTGCCGGCTCACATCAGGGGTCACTCACCCTGAAACGGCCCGGGCAGGATGCCCGGGCCGTCCAGGAAACAACGTACAGCGTAAGGCCGATTACTCGGACTTGTTGCCGCTCAGCTGTGCACGCAGCAGCGCGCCCAGCTGGGTGGTGCCGCTGGCAGCCGAGGAGGACTGGTATTCCTCCAGCACTTCGCGCATTTCCGCGTCGTCCTTGGCCTTGATCGACAGCTGCAGGGTACGGCCCTTGCGGTCCATGCCAACGAACTTGGCTTCGACCTTGTCGCCGACCTTCAGGTGCTGGGTGGCGTCGTCAACGCGCTCGTTGGCGATGTCGCGTGCCGAGACGTAACCTTCGATGCCGTCAGCCAGCTCGATGATCGCGCCCTTGGCGTCGACTTCCTTCACCACGCCTTCGACCTTGGAGCCCTTCGGATTGGCAGCCATGTACTGGCCGAACGGATCCTGCTCCAGCTGCTTCACGCCCAGGGAGATGCGCTCGCGCTCCGGATCGACAGCCAGGACGACGGCGTCCAGGGTATCGCCCTTCTTGAAGTTGCGAACGATGTCTTCGCCAGTGGTCGCCCAGCTGATGTCGGACAGGTGAACCAGGCCGTCGATGCCGCCGTCCAGGCCGATGAAGATGCCGAAGTCGGTGATCGACTTGATCTGGCCCGACACCTTGTCACCCTTCTTGTGGGTGGCAGCGAAGGTTTCCCACGGATTGGCGGCAACCTGCTTCATGCCCAGCGAGATACGGCGACGCTCTTCATCGACGTCCAGCACCATCACTTCGACTTCGTCACCAACCTGCACAACCTTGGACGGGTTGACGTTCTTGTTGGTCCAATCCATCTCGGAGACGTGCACCAGGCCTTCAACGCCCGGCTCGATCTCAACGAACGCGCCGTAATCGGTGACGTTGGAGACCTTGCCGAAGACGCGGCTGTTGGCCGGGTAACGACGGGCAATGTTATCCCACGGATCTTCGCCCAGCTGCTTCAGGCCCAGCGAAACGCGGTTGCGCTCGCGGTCGAACTTCAGCACGCGCACGTCCAGCTCGTCGCCGACGTTCACGACTTCGGACGGATGGCGCACGCGCTTCCATGCCATGTCGGTGATGTGCAGCAGGCCGTCGATACCGCCCAGGTCCACGAACGCGCCGTAGTCGGTCAGGTTCTTGACGACACCCTTCAGGATCGCGCCTTCCTGCAGCTTGTCCATCAGCTGCTCGCGCTCTTCCGAGTGCTCGCTTTCGACGACAGCGCGGCGCGAAACCACGACGTTGTTACGCTTGCGGTCCAGCTTGATGAGCTTGAACTCGAGTTCCTTGCCTTCCAGGTAGGCCGGATCGCGCACCGGGCGCACATCGACCAGGGAACCCGGCAGGAAGGCGCGGACATCCTTGATGTCCACGGTGAAACCACCCTTGACCTTGCCGCTGATGCGGCCGGTGATGGTTTCGTTCTTTTCCAACGCTTCTTCCAGCTCGTCCCACACCATCGCGCGCTTGGCCTTCTCGCGCGACAGGACGGTTTCGCCGAAGCCGTTCTCGATGGAGTCGAGGGCGACCTTGACGATGTCGCCTTCGGCGACGTCGATTTCGCCAGCGTCGTTACGGAACTGTTCGATCGGCACGATGCCTTCGGACTTCAGGCCAGCGTTGATCACCACGACGTCGCCGCGGACTTCAACAACGGTACCGCTGACGATGGCGCCCGGCTTCAGCTTGGCCAGGTTGGCCTGGCTGGCTTCAAACAGTTCGGCAAATGATTCGGTCATTAGATTTACTCTGTTGGACACATGGGTCGGTTGGCTTCCTAATCGGGGACATGCCCCACTGAAGACCGTTACCGCCCGCCTGTTGGTCGACCCCGGAAAAGCAGGTCGTGTGTAGTAGGAAAACCGCCACGCATCATTGCGCGACGGAGCTGGTACAGCACTGCTATGCGCGACCACCACCGATGATGCTGGTGGCACTCCCGCGCGAACGGATCAGGCAGCCGGAACCGGAAGCAGATCCATCACTCGGGCAACGACATCATCGATGCCGATGCCTGTGGTGTCGATGAGGACAGCATCGTCTGCCGGCTTCAGGGGCGCCACGGTACGCTGAGCATCACGGGCGTCGCGGGCCATGATCTCGCGCAGGAGGTCATCAAAGTTAACAGAAACCCCCTTGTCTTTCAACTGCTTATGCCGGCGCTCGGCGCGCTCCTCGGCACTGGCGGTCAGGAAGACCTTGTAGGGGGCGTCCTTGAAGATCACCGTGCCCATGTCGCGGCCATCGGCGACCAGGCCCGGCAGCTCCCTGAATGCCCGCTGGCGCTCCTTCAGGGCCGCACGGACCTCGGGAATGGCGGCAATGGCCGAGGCCAGCGCGCCGGTGGTCTCCAGGCGCAGCTCGTCGGTGGCATCGGTGCCGTTGACCATGACCCGCATCGACTCACCCTGTTCAACAAACTGAACATGGGTGTCGAAGGTGCAGCGCACCAATGCCGAGGCATCGGAGGTATCGATGTCGGCCCAGCTCGCGGCCACGCCCACCGCCCGGTACAGGGCGCCTGAATCCAGGTAATGCCAGCCCAGGCGGCGCGCCACGATGCGGCTGATGGTACCCTTGCCGGCCCCCGAAGGGCCGTCGATGGTCAGGACGGGAGCGAGTGGATTCATGGGGGTCCTAGCGCGTGTGAAGGGGCCATTCTAGCCCCTGCCCAAGGCCCCGCGCAGAGACTTTCGCGCAACCACTTGAAACGACGACAAAAAGCCCGGTAGAATGGCGGGCTTGAACGAGCGCCAACTGCCGATTGTCTTGCGCATATCGCGGCCACGCTCCACCCGAACAACTACTGTTTACGCCGAGGTATGCCATGAAAATCCTGTCCTCCCTGAAGTCGGCGAAGGCCCGTCACCGCGACTGCAAGGTCGTCCGTCGTCGTGGCAAGATCTTCGTCATCTGCAAGTCGAACCCGCGTTTCAAGGCGCGTCAGCGCTAAGCCTCACGGCTTCCGGGCCGCGGCTGGTCCCACGCGGGACCGACCCGATGCAAAGAACCGCCTTCGGGCGGTTTTTTGTTGCGTGCAGCTTTTTTTCCTGCCGTTTTTTGCTGTAATCGCCTTTCTTGACCACTGGGGAGTAGATCGAGATGAAGCATTACCTGAGCACGCTGGCCGTCCTGGCCACCCTGGCCGCCGCCACGCCGGCGCTGGCCGATACCCTGCTGGTCGACCGCGCCGCTGAAAAGCCGGCCGGTGCCCTGCCGGTCCGTGGCCAGAGCATGCAGCAGGTGCAGTCGCAGTTCGGCGCGCCGAGCGAGCAGCTGCAGCCGCGCGGCGGGCAGAAGCGCCAGTGGCCGACCATCAACCGCTGGGTCTACCCGCAGTTCACCGTCTACTTCGAGAAGCAGAAGGTGATCGACGTGGTGGCCAACAAGGCGGATCCGAACGAGATCGGCCCGAAGCCGCCGATCCGCTGAACCCCCTACCCGCCACTGGCGGGCCTGTGTAGCGAGACCATGAACCAGACCCTTCGTTTTCCTGCCGAATGGGAAGCCCAGAGCGGCGTCCTGATTGCCTGGCCCACCGCCGACACCGACTGGGCCGACCGCCTGGGCCAGGTGGAGGAGACCTACATCGCGCTGGTCGCGGCCATCACCCGCTTCCAGCCGGTGCTGATCTGCGTGGCCGACGACGATGTGGAGACCTATGCCGAAATGCGGCTGCGCTCCAACCGCATCGACATGGAGCGGGTCCGCTTCACTACGGCGGCCTACGACGATACCTGGCTGCGCGACTCCGGCCCGATCACCCTGCGCCGCGCCGACGGCAGCTTCCAGCTGCTGGACTTCCGCTTCACCGGCTGGGGCGGCAAGTTCGACGCCACCCTGGACGACCAGCTGGTGGGCGCGCTCGACCAGGCCGGCGTGTTCAACAACGCACCGGTGCGCAGCATTCCGTTCGCACTGGAAGGCGGCGGCATCGAAACCGACGGTGAAGGCACCCTGCTGACCACCTGGAAGTGCCTGCACGAGCGCCACCCGGACCGCGACCGCGCCAGCCTGACCGCCGACCTGGCCGACTGGCTGCAGCAGGACCGCGTGCTGTGGCTGGACCACGGCTACCTGGAAGGCGACGACACCGACGCCCACATCGATACCCTCGCCCGTTTCGCCTCGCCTGACAGCATCGTCTACCAGGCCTGCGACGACGAGGCCGACTCGCATTACGCCGAACTGCAGGCGATGGGCAACGAGCTGGCCGCGCTGCGCACCAAGGATGGGCAGCCGTACCGCCTGTTCCCGCTGCCGTGGGCACAGCCGGTGATCGACGAAGGCCGCCGCCTGGCTGCGTCGTACGCCAATTACCTGATCGTCAACGGCGCGGTGCTGATGCCGGCCTACGGCGACCCGGCCGACGACCTGGCCCGCGACGTGCTGGCCCAGGCCCACCCGGGCCGCGAGATCGTGCAGGTGCCCTGCCGCTCGCTGATCTGGCAGAACGGCAGCCTGCACTGCATCACCATGCAGCTGCCGGAAGGGCTGCTGAAGGCCTGATGGTAGTGCCGGCCGCTGGCCGGCAACCATGCAATGCCTGATGGATCCACGGGATTGCCGGCCAGCGGCCGGCACTACCCGCCCCGCCATTCAGCGCGCGACACGCCGTCGCCGTCCATCCGCGCTAACATGCTGGTTTTCCCCCGCAGGAACGCCCCGCATGAACTCGCGCAGCCCCCTTACCGTCGCCCTGATCCAGGAGCGCAACCACGGTGATGCCGCCGCCAACCTGGCGGTGATCGAAGCACGCGTGGCCGAGGCGGCTGCGCAGGGCGCGAAACTGGTGCTGCTGCAGGAACTGCACAACGGCCCGTACTTCTGCCAGCACGAGTCGGTGGACGAGTTCGACCTGGCCGAGCCGATCCCCGGCCCGAGCACCGAGCGCCTGGGCGCCCTGGCGAAGAAGCATGGCGTGGTGCTGGTCGGCTCGCTGTTCGAGCGCCGCGCCGCCGGCCTGTACCACAACACCGCCGTGGTCTTCGAGAAGGACGGCACCCTGCTGGGCAAGTACCGCAAGATGCACATCCCGGATGATCCGGGCTTCTACGAAAAGTTCTACTTCACCCCGGGCGACATCGGCTTCACCCCGATCGACACCTCGGTGGGCCGCCTTGGCGTGCTGGTGTGCTGGGACCAGTGGTACCCGGAAGCGGCGCGCCTGATGGCGCTGGCCGGCGCCGAGCTGCTGCTCTACCCCACCGCCATCGGCTGGGACCCGGACGACGTGCAGGACGAGAAGACCCGCCAGCGCGACGCCTGGGTGCTGAGCCACCGCGGCCACGCCGTGGCCAACGGCCTGCCGGTGCTGAGCTGCAACCGCGTGGGCCACGAAGCCTCGCCGCTGGGCGCATCGGGCATCCAGTTCTGGGGCAACAGCCACGTGCTGGGCCCGCAGGGCGAATTCATCGCCGAAGCCGGCACCGATGCCACCGTGCTGGTCTGCGACGTGGACCTGCAGCGCAGCGAGCACGTGCGCCGCATCTGGCCGTTCCTGCGCGACCGTCGCATCGATGCGTACGGTGATCTGCTCAAGCGCTACATCGACTGAGCCGGAGACCTGCCATGGCCGTCCTCATCCGTGATGCCGGCCCGGCCGACATCGCTGCGATCACCGCGATCTACGCGGTGGAAGTCACCGACTTCGTCAACACCTACGAGTACGACGTGCCCGACCAGGCCGAGATGCTGCGCCGCATGCGCGACATGCTCGACCGGGGCTTCCCCTACCTGGTCGCCGAGATCGACGGCCAGGTCGCGGGCTACGCCTACGCCAACACCTACCGCACCCGCGTCGCCTACCAGTGGACCGTGGAGAACTCGGTCTACGTCGATGCCGCTTTCCAGGGCAAGGGCGTCGGCACCGGCCTGCTGCAGGCGCTGATCGACGCCTGCGTGGCGCGCGGCTACCGGCAGATGGTGGCGGTGATCGGCGAGCCGACCAACACCGCTTCCATCAAGCTGCACGAACGCTTCGGCTTCCACCTGGTGGGCGTGTTCAAAAGCCTGGGCCGCAAGCACGGCCGCTGGCTGGACACCGTGCAGATGCAGCGCGCGCTCGGCGATGGCGCCGACACCGCACCTTCCAATGAATGAATCCATGACTGAAACACTTCCCGAAACCGGCGACGATCTGTTCGCCGGCCAGCCGGTGCGCGTTGTTGAACGCGACGGCGTGCGTTACACCCTGCTGGGCACCGCCCATGTATCCCACGCCAGCGTCGAGGCGGTGGAAAAGGCCATCGACAGCGGCCGCTTCGATGCCGTGGCGGTCGAGCTGGACCCGCAGCGTCTGCAGGCGCTGAGCGACCCGGATACGCTGGCCAAGCTGGACCTGGTGGAGGTGATCCGCAAGGGCCGCGTGGCGCTGTTTGCCGCCAACCTGGCGCTGTCGGCCTACCAGCGCCGCCTGGCCGAACAGCTGGGCATCGAGCCCGGTGCGGAGCTGAAGCGCGCGGTGGACCTGGCGCACGAGCGCGGCCTGCCGGTGCAGCTGATCGACCGCGAAGTCGGCCTGACCTTCCGCCGCGCCTCGCAGCGTCTTGGCTTCTTCGGCAAGCTGAAGCTGGTGGCCGGTCTCGGCGCGGGCCTGTTCTCCTCGGAGGAAGTGGGCGAGAACGAGATCGAGAAGCTCAAGCAGGGCGACATGCTGGAATCGAGCTTTGGCGAATTTGCCAGCGAAAGCCCGGCGCTGTACGAGACCATCATCGGCGAGCGCGACCGCTACATGGCCACGCGCCTGCGCGAGGAACACAACCCGCAGCTGCGCGAAGTGCTGGCCGTGGTCGGCGCCGGGCACCTGGCCGGCCTGGCCCGCCACCTGGAAACCGACACCGCCGAACCGGCGCCGCTGCGCGCGGAACTGGAAGCGGTGCCGAAGAAGCGCAACATTCCGTGGTTCACCCTGGCCATCCTGGCCATCGTGATCACCGGTGTGGGCGTGGGCTTCTACCGTGGCGGCCTGGGCGTGGGCACCGAACTGCTGGCGACGTGGGCGATGTACACCGGCGGCCTGGCCGGCATCGGCTGCCTGCTGGCCGGCAGCCACCCGCTGAGCATCCTGACCGCGATCGCGGTGGCACCGTTCAAGCCGTTCCGCCTGAGCATTCCGACCGGTGCGTTCTCGGCGCTGGTCGAAGCGCGCCTGCGCAAGCCGGCCTATGAGGATTTCCTCAAGCTGCGTGACGATGCGCAGAGCCTGAAGGGCTGGTACCGCAACCGCGTCACCCGCGTGGTGCTGACCTTCATGCTGACCAACCTGGGCAGCATGCTCGGCCTGTGGCTGACCGCCGGCAAGGTGTGGGGCCAGGTCGCGGGCTGATTGCCGCGCCCCGCCGGGCATGGCCCGGCGCTACCGGTTGTCCGGCGCAACCGGACAGGTAGTGCCCGAGCCCATGCTCGGGCGGCGCCGCGCCGCGGCGAAAGGTAGATGTCAATCTCGGATGGCACCGCCGGTAGGCGGCATCGGTGGGCAAATGGAAGCCGAGCATGGCTCGGCTCTAATGGTAGATGCCAACCTTGGTTGGCGCCGCAATGCCTGGCGACGTGGGTAGCGCCCCAGCCCAAGCGCGGGCGGGGCCCCCCCCCGCCCGAAATAAAAAAAAAAACCAACATTTGAAAACCCGCGGGCCCGGGCGAAAAAAACGGGGCGCCCCCCCCCCACACCCCCCCGCCCC
>NZ_JBRRCR010000102.1:0-12818 GCF_056759115.1 Stenotrophomonas sp. STEN087
CGCCGGGGGGGGGTGGGGGGTCCGGTGGGGCCGCGGGCCGCCCGGCGCTTTAGCTCGGCGCCCGGCGGGCCGCGGCGCGGGCCCCCGGGGGGGTCGCGGGTGGGGTCGCGCGCGCCCCCCCCCCGGCGGATGCGTGGCCCGCACCTCTACCTACCGCTCAGCCGCCAATGGCTATACTCGGGCGCATGAAGATCCCCCATCGCAACGCCATCCTGATTCCGCTGGCAGCGGCCTCGCTGCTGTTCCTGTCCGCCTGTGGCAACAAGGGCCCGCTGGTACTGCCGCAGAAGCCGGTGCCGGTGGAAGAGACGGTCGAACCGGCCGTCGCGCCCGAAGCCAGCCCGGAAGCCACCCCCGCCGCGACCCAGCCGACCAGCGACGGCAGCCCCTCGGTTACCCCGGACCCGATCAAGCCGGTGGACGGTGGGGATGAGTAAGGCTGGCTCCAACGCCCTGCGCTTCAGCAAGATGCACGGTGCGGGCAACGATTTCGTAGTGATCGACCTGCGTGACGGCACGCCGCCGCCCGCCCCGGAACTGGCCGCGCGCCTGGCCGACCGCCACACCGGCGTGGGCTGCGACCAGATCCTGACCATCGAGGCCCCGCGTGCGGATGGCTCGGTGGCGTCCTACCGGATCTGGAATGCCGACGGTTCCAATTCCGAGCAGTGCGGCAACGGCGCGCGCTGCATCGCCGCCTGGCTGGTGCGCGAGGGCAGTGCCCAGGGCGAGCGCTTCGTGATCGACAGCCCGCTGGCCAGCCACGAGGTGCAGGTGCTGGGCGATGGCCGCTTCTCGGTGGCCATGGGCGTGCCGGCGTTCGAACCGGCGCAGGTGCCGCTGGTGGGCTTCGCCCATGCGCGCGATGAATACCTGATGCCGCTGCAGGGCGAAACCGTGCGCTTCTCGGCGGTGTCGATGGGCAATCCGCATGCGGTCATCGAAGTGGGCCTGATCGATGCCGCGCCGGTCGAGCGCGTCGGCGCACTGCTGCAGCAGCATGCGTCGTTCCCGCAGTCGGTCAACGTGGGCTTCGCCCAGGTGATGGGACCGGACCATGCGCGCCTGCGCGTGTACGAACGTGGCGTCGGCGAGACCCTGGCCTGCGGCAGCGGTGCCTGTGCGGCCGCCGTTACCCTGATGCAGCGCGGCCGCCTGCAGGCCGATGCACGCATCAGCCTGCCCGGTGGCGAGCTGCGCATCCAGTGGCCGGGCGAAGGCCAGCCGGTGGTGATGGCCGGCCCGACCGCATTCGTCTTCGAAGGGGAGTGGATCGCATGAGTGAGACCGTCGACAAGCTCGGGGGCCATGACGTCGCTGCGTGGTTGCGGCGCCATCCCGGCTTCCTCAAGCAGTTCCCGGACCTGGCCCTGACCCTGGTGGTGCCGCGCGATGACGGCCCGACCGCGTCGCTGGCCAGCTACCAGCTGGAAGTGCTGCGCGAGAAGAACCGCGAGCTGGCGCGACGGTTGGCCGACCTGGGCGCCACTGCCCAGGTCAACGAGCGGTTGGCGGTGCGCACGCACCAGCTGACCCTGGCCCTGATGAAGCAGGACAACGCCGCCGACACCCTCCGTGCGATGGCGGCCTCGCTGCAGGAAGATTTTGCCGGTGACCTGGTGCGGCTGGTGGTGCACACGCCGGTGGCCGGGCTGGAACAGGCGGAATGGCTGCAGGTGATCGCCGCCGACGACGCACAGCTGGGCCCGTTCCGCGATTGCCTGAAGGATGGCGAGCCGATCTGCGGGCGCCTGCAACCGGAGAAGAACGCCGTGCTGTACGGCGCGCGCAGCGATGAAGTGCAGACCACCGCACTGCTGCCGCTGCCGGGCATCGGCCTGATCGCCGTCGGCAGCCACGATGCCAACCGCTTCTACCCGGGCATGGGCACGCTGTTCCTGCGCATGATGGGTGATGCCCTGGTGGCAGGCCTGAAGCGTTTCGAGCGCTGATCCGGACGACACGACGATGAGCGCGGTACAGCATTTCCTGCAGCACCTGCAGGTGGAGCGGCGGATGTCGGCGCATACGCTCGATGCCTACCGCCGTGACCTGGACGCGCTGTCGGTGTGGGTGGAACCGCGCGGCGTGGCGGTGGAGGCACTGGATGCTGAAACGCTGCGCCAGTTCGTCGCCGACGAGCATCGTCGCGGGCTGTCGGCCAAGAGCCTGCAGCGCCGCCTGTCGGCCTGCCGCAGCTTCTATGCCTGGCTGCTCAAGCATGGACGCATCGAAGCAAGCCCGGCCGCGACCCTGAAGGCGCCCCGTGCGCCGCGGCGCCTGCCGCAGGTGCTCGATGCCGATGAAGCGGTGCAGCTGGTCGAACTGGAACCGGAAGGCGAACTCGGCCGCCGCGACCGTGCGCTGCTGGAACTGTTCTATTCCTCGGGCCTGCGCCTGAGCGAAGTGTGCGCGCTGACCTGGCGCGACCTGGATTTCGACAGTGGCCTGGTCAACGTGCTGGGCAAGGGCAACCGCCAGCGCCGGGTGCCGTTCGGGCGACCCGCACGCGAAGCGCTGCAGGCCTGGCGCGCGGAAAGTGGCGGTGGCCCGGCGACGCCGGTGTTCCCCGGCCGCAACGGGCCGATCAGCCAGCGTGCGGTGCAGATCCGCATCCGCCAGCTGGCCCAGCGCCAGGGCCTGTTCAAGCACGTGCACCCGCACATGCTGCGGCACAGTTTCGCCAGCCACATCCTCGAGTCCTCCGGCGACCTGCGCGGCGTGCAGGAACTGCTCGGCCACGCCGACATCGCCACCACGCAGATCTACACCCACCTGGATTTCCAGCACCTGGCCAAGGTCTACGACGCCGCGCATCCGCGCGCCAAGCGCCGCAACAGTCCGCCCGACAAGGCTGAATAGCCCCCGCTTGATCTGCATCAGGGCAGGGTGGGCGCCATCGGCGCATCGTGG
This sequence comes from Stenotrophomonas sp. STEN087, assembly GCF_056759115.1. Lineage (NCBI taxonomy): Bacteria > Pseudomonadati > Pseudomonadota > Gammaproteobacteria > Lysobacterales > Lysobacteraceae > Stenotrophomonas > Stenotrophomonas sp. STEN087. Next base: position 2,914 of record NZ_JBRRCR010000102.1, read on the forward strand.
CCGCAGGCCACGAGGAAGCCGCCAGCATGGCAAAGCCCATTCCCCTGCATCCCCGGCACCCCGAACGCATCTGCTGGGGCTGCGACCGCTACTGCGCGGCCGACGCGCTGGCCTGTGGCAACGGCTCGGGCCGCACCCAGCACCCCATCGAAACCCAGGGCGAGGACTGGTACATCGCCTGGGGCATCGAGCCGAATCCAGAGCGGCCTTCGCATGCCAAGCGCTGAACGGCAGCCATCCGCGCAGGCTTGATCGCTCCCGGCGCTGTCCCCATGTCCCGTGAACAGCTATCGGAGGCCGCATGGACCCCAGTCAGAATCCCAATGTTTTCCACGCCACCACCATCGTCTGCGTGCGCCGCGGCGATCACGTGGCCATTGCCGGTGATGGCCAGGTCACCCTCGGCCACACGGTGATGAAGGGCAACGCGCGCAAGGTGCGCCGCCTTGGCCGCGACGGCCAGGTGCTGGCCGGCTTCGCCGGTGCCGCCGCCGATGCCTTCACCCTGTTCGAGCTGTTCGAGGCCAAGCTGGAAAAGCATGGCCAGCTGCAGCGCGCCGCAGTCGAGCTGGCCAAGGATTGGCGTACCGAACGCCGCCTCGGCAAGCTGGAAGCCCTGCTGGCCGTGGCCGACAAGGAAACCTCGCTGATCATCAGCGGCACCGGCGATGTGATCGAGCCGGAGGACGGCATCATCGCCATCGGTTCCGGTGGTTCCTACGCACTGTCGGCCGCACGTGCGCTGATGGCGCACACCGAACTGGATGCACGCACGATTGCCAGCGAGGCGATCGGCATCGCCGGCGACATCTGCATCTACACCAACCGCAACGTGGTGGTCGAGGAGCTGTAACGCTCCCCGATCCGCCGGGCATGGCCCGGCGCTACCGACAACGAATTCGTGAGCACATCCATGTCGAAGATCGAAGTTTCCTCCGCCACCATGACCCCGCGCGAGATCGTGCAGGAACTGGACCGGCACATCGTCGGCCAGCACGACGCCAAGCGCGCGGTGGCCATCGCCCTGCGCAACCGCTGGCGCCGCATGCAGCTGGTGCCTGAGCTGCGCAATGAAGTGATGCCGAAGAACATCCTGATGATCGGCCCGACCGGCGTCGGCAAGACCGAGATCGCCCGCCGCCTGGCCACCCTGGCCAATGCGCCGTTCGTGAAGGTCGAAGCTACCCGCTTCACCGAAGTCGGCTACGTCGGCAAGGACGTCGAGCAGATCATCCGCGACCTGGCCGATACCGCGGTCAAGCTCTATCGCGAACAGGCCAAGGTGCGCGTGCGTACCCAGGCCGAAGAACGCGCCGAAGACCGCATCCTCGATGCGCTGCTGCCGCGCCGCAGCGGTGGCATCGGCTTCGATCCGGAAGTGGCCCGCAACGAGCCGTCGGCGCAGGACAACGAGACCCGCATCAAGTTCCGCAAGATGCTGCGCAACGGCGAGCTGGACGAGCGCGAAATTGAACTCGACCTGGCCGCCAACGTCAGCATGGACATCATGACCCCGCCGGGCATGGAGGAGATGGGCCAGCAGCTGAAGTCGATGTTCGCCAACCTCGGCGGTGGCGCCAAGGCGCACAAGCGCACGCTGACCATCAAGGCCGCGCGCCCGCTGCTGATCGAGGAAGAAGCCGGCAAGCTGGTCAACGAGGACGACATCCGCACGGCGGCGATCGAAGCCTGCGAACAGCACGGCATCGTCTTCATCGACGAGATCGACAAGGTCGCCAAGCGCGGCGATAACGTGGGTGGTGGCGACGTTTCGCGCGAAGGCGTGCAGCGCGACCTGCTGCCGCTGGTGGAAGGCTCCAACGTGTCCACCAAGTACGGCACGATCAAGACCGACCACATACTGTTCATTGCCTCGGGCGCGTTCCACCTGGCCAAGCCCAGCGACCTGATCCCGGAGCTGCAGGGTCGTTTCCCGATCCGCGTGGAACTGGGCGCGCTGAGCAAGAACGACTTCGTGCGCATCCTGACCGAGCCGAAGGCCGCGCTGACCAAGCAGTACGAAGCGCTGCTGGCCACCGAGGGCGTCAAGGTCAGCTTCACCGCCGATGCCATCGACCGCCTGGCCGAGATCGCCTTCCAGGTGAACGAGCGCCAGGAAAACATCGGTGCGCGCCGCCTGCACACCGTGCTGGAGCGCCTGCTGGATTCGCTGAGCTACGAAGCACCGGACCGCGACGGTGAAACCCTGGCCATCGACAGCGCCTACGTCGATGCGCATCTGGGTGAACTGGTGCAGGACCCGGACCTGAGCCGCTACATCCTGTAATGCCAGACGGGGACGGATCCCTCGCACCAGCGAGGGCTCCGACGCCAAGACCAGCAACAGAAAAGGCCGCCGAAAGGCGGCCTTCTTCGTTTGCGCGTACGGCATCCACGCATGGCGTGGATCTACTGCAGCGCTGCCTGCTCACACCGCCCCGGTAGCGCCGGGCCATGCCCGGCGGCTCCGACCCTACGGCAGCGGCTCGGGAATCGAGCCCGGCACGAACACGCCTTCCTTCACGTAGGCGGTCAGGGTCATGTCCAGCGCGAGCATGCCGTCGCGCTTGAGGTCCATCAGTTCCGGTTCGACCATCGCCCCGTGCAGCACGCCCAGCACGGTGGCGTGCAGCATGCGCGCGGCGATCTTCGGGTCGGCGCCGTCGCGCAGCTGGCGCAGGTCCTGGGCGCGGCGCAGGGCGCGCTCCATCCGGTCCAGCGCATCGCGGAAGCCGGACTGCTGCAGCTCGGCCAGCGCACGGCTTTCCGACGAGGCATCGCTGCGCAGCATGATTTCCATGGTCTTGCGCAGGCGCTCATCCTCGGAGAGCTCGATGAACGAGTAGATCATCACCGCGCGCAGGTCGTGGATCGGCGTCTGCCGCTCGTCGCTGGAGGTGCGCTCCAGTTCCTGCATGAAGGGCAGGTGCACCCGCTGGATGATCGCGGCCAGCACCTCGGCCTTGTTCTTGAAGTGCCAATAGACCGCGCCGCGGGTATAGCCGGCGCGGGCACCGATCATCTCCAGCGTGGTCCGGGCCACCCCGTGTTCATGGAAGCAGGCCTCGGCCGCATCAAGGATGCCTACGCGGGTTGCCTCGGTGTCTTCTTTGGTCTTGCGCGCCATGGGTCGGAGAGTGGGTACCAGTGCCGGTGAAACCTGGCTGAATTGTACCGCTTTACAAACAAACAAGCATGTATGTATATTTCGCCGCCATGCTCCCCGTCGTGTATGCGCGCCTGCTGATGCCTGCGCCGTGCGCGGGGATGCCTGCCCGCTGCGACAACCGCGCCCCAGGACCGGGATGCGGCTGCGTATCACGGCAAGCTGAGAATCTTTTTCCTTCCCCGAGCCCCAGCCCCATGCCCCTGACCCGAATCCGCCCCTTCCTGCTGTCGCTGGCCATCGCCGCGACCGTGGCCGCCTGCGGTGGCCAACCCGAACAGCCCCAGCAAGGCCCCGGCCAGGTGACCGTGGTCACCCTGAAGTCGGAAAGCGTGGGCCTGACCCGCGAACTGCCGGGCCGCACCAACGCCTTCCTGGTCGCCGAAGTGCGCCCGCAGGTCAGCGGCATCGTCGCCAAGCGACTGTTCACTGAAGGCGGCCTGGTCAAGGAAGGGCAGCCGCTGTACCAGATCGAGGACGCCAGCTACCGCGCCCAGGCCAACAGCGCCCGCGCCCAGCTGGCCCGTGCCGAAGCCACTGCCAACGCCGCGCGCCTGAGCGCCAAGCGCATCACCGAGCTGGCCAAGGTCGATGCGGTCAGCCAGCAGGACCTGGAAAACGCCGTGGCCGCGCAGAAGCAGGCCGAGGCCGATGTCGGTGCCGCCAAGGCTGCGCTGGACGCGGCCAACGTCACCCTCGGCTACGCGCGCATCACCGCGCCGATCAGCGGCCGCATCGGCAAGTCCAGCGTCACCCAGGGCGCGCTGGTCAGCATCGGCCAGGCCGATGCACTGGCCACCGTGCAGCAGCTCACCCCGATCTACGTCGACCTGACCCAGTCCTCGGCCGAGCTGCTGCAGCTGCGCCGCGAACTGGCCGCCGGCCGCCTGCAGGACAACCAGACCCTGCCGGTCACCATCCTGCTGGAAGACGGCAGCGAGTTCCCGCACAAGGGCGCGCTGGAGTTCTCCGAAGTGAGCGTCGACCCGACTACCGGCAGCTACGCGCTGCGGGTGAAGGTGGACAATCCCGAAGGCCTGCTGATGCCGGGCATGTACGTGCGCGCGGTGATCGGCGGCGGCGTGCGCGCCGATGCCGTGCTGGTGCCGATGCAGGGCATCGCCCGCGACGCCAAGGGCGATACCAGCGCCATGGTGGTCGGCAAGGACAACAAGGTGGAAGTGCGCCCGGTGAAGGTCAGCCGCGCACTGGCCGACAAGTGGCTGGTCGAGGACGGCCTGCAGCCGGGTGACAAGGTCATCGTCGAAGGCCTGCAGAAGATCGGCCCCGGTATGCCCGTGCAGGCCACCGAGAAGGGCGCCGCCCCGGCACAGCCGGACGCCGCCCGGCAGCCTGCCGCCCAGCCGGCCGGCGACGCGAAGTAAGCGGAGAATTCCATGGCACGTTTTTTCATTGATCGACCCATCTTCGCGTGGGTGATCGCCATCATCATCATGCTGGCCGGTGCGCTGGCGGTGGTGAAGCTGCCGGTGTCGATGTATCCCGAGGTCGCCCCGCCGGCCGTCGAGATCAGCGCCACCTACCCGGGTGCATCGGCCAAGGTGGTCGAGGACTCGGTGACGCAGATCATCGAGCAGAACATGAAGGGCCTTGATGGCCTGATCTACTTCTCCTCCAACAGCTCGGCCAACGGCCAGGCCACCATCACCCTCACCTTCGAAGCGGGCACCAACCCGGACATCGCCCAGGTGCAGGTGCAGAACAAGCTGCAGCTGGCCATGCCGCTGCTGCCGCAGGAAGTGCAGCGGCAGGGCATCAACGTGGCCAAGTCCAGCAGCGGCTTCCTGCAGGTGCTCGGCTTCGTGTCCAACGACGGCAGCATGGATGCCAACGACATCGCCGACTACGTCGGCTCCAATGTCGTCGACACGCTGAGCCGCGTGCCGGGCGTGGGCAACATCCAGGTGTTCGGCGGCAAGTACGCCATGCGCATCTGGCTGGACCCGAACAAGCTGCACACCTACAAGCTGTCGGTCGATGAAGTGACCGCGGCGATCACCGCGCAGAACGCACAGGTGGCCATCGGCCAGCTGGGCGGTGCGCCGTCGGTGAAGGGCCAGCAGCTCAACGCCACCATCAACGCGCAGGACCGCCTGCAGACCCCGGAACAGTTCCGCAACATCCTGGTGCGTGGCGGTACCGATGGCAGCGAGCTGCGCCTGGGCGATGTCGCCCGCGTCGAGCTGGGTGCGGAGAGCTACGACTTCGTCACCCGCTACAACGGCAAGCCGTCCACCGGTATCGCCATCACCCTGGCCACCGGCGCCAACGCGCTGGCCACGGCCGAGGGCGTTCGCACCGCGCTGGACGAGATGAAGTCCAGCTTCCCGGCCGGCCTGGAAACCGTCGTGCCGTACGACACCACCCCGTTCGTGCAGGTCTCGATCAAGGGCGTCATCAAGACCCTGATCGAAGCGATCGTGCTGGTGTTCGTGGTGATGTACCTGTTCCTGCAGAACTTCCGCGCCACCCTGATCCCGACCATCGCTGTGCCGGTGGTGCTGCTGGGTACCTTCGGCGTGCTGGCCATGCTCGGCTTCTCGGTCAACATGCTGACCATGTTCGCCATGGTGCTGGCCATCGGCCTGCTGGTGGACGATGCCATCGTGGTGGTGGAGAACGTCGAGCGCATCATGTCCGAAGAGGGCCTGTCGCCGCTGGAAGCCACCCGCAAGTCGATGAGCCAGATCACCGGCGCGCTGGTGGGCATCGGCCTGGTGCTGTCGGCGGTGTTCGTGCCGATGGCCTTCATGAGCGGCTCGACCGGCATCATCTACCGCCAGTTCTCGGCCACGATCGTTTCGGCCATGGCGCTGTCGGTGCTGGTGGCCATCGTGCTGACCCCGGCGCTGTGCGCGACCATGCTCAAGCCGCTGAAGAAGGGCGAGCACCATGTCGCCCACACCGGCCTGCTCGGCCGCTTCTTCAACGGCTTCAACCGCGGCTTCGACCGTTCCAGCGAGACCTACCAGCGCGGCGTGAAGGGCATCATCCATCGCCCGTGGCGCTTCATGGGCATCTTCGTCGCCCTGGCCGTGGTGATGGGCGTGCTGTTCGCGCGCCTGCCCAGCTCGTTCCTGCCCAATGAAGACCAGGGCATCATGATGGCGCTGGTGCAGACCCCGGTCGGTGCCACCCAGGAACGCACGCTGGAAGCGATGGCCAAGCTGGAAGACCATTTCCTGAAGAACGAGGCCGATGCGGTCGAGTCCATCTTCGCCGTGCAGGGCTTCAGCTTCGCCGGCATGGGCCAGAACGCGGGCATGGCCTTCGTCAAGCTGAAGGACTGGAAGGAGCGCGACGCCGACCACAGCGTGGGTGCGATCACCGGGCGTGCGATGGGCGCGCTGGGCCAGATCAAGGACGCCTTCATCTTCGCCTTCCCGCCGCCGGCGATGCCGGAACTGGGTATCGGTTCGGGTTACACGTTCTTCCTGAAGGACACCAGCGGCAAGGGCCATGACGCCCTGCTGGCCGCGCGCAACCAGCTGCTGGGTGCGGCGGGGCAGAGCAAGCTGCTGGCCAACGTGCGCCCCAACGGCCAGGAAGACACCCCGCAGCTGCGCATCGACGTGGACGTGGAAAAGGCCAACGCCCTGGGCCTGTCGATCAGCTCGATCAACAACACCCTGGCCGCGGCATGGGGCAGCAGCTACATCGATGACTTCATCGACCGTGGCCGGGTCAAGCGCGTGTACGTGATGGCCGATGCACCGTTCCGCATGAACCCGGACGACTTCAACGTCTGGTCGGTGAAGAACGGGCAGGGTGAGATGGTGCCGTTCAGTGCCTTCGCCTCCAAGCGCTGGGACTACGGTTCGCCGCGCCTGGAACGCTACAACGGCGTGTCGGCGATGGAGATCCAGGGCGAGCCCGCCGCGGGCGTGGCCTCCGGTGATGCCATGGCCGAGATCGAACGCATCGCCAAGGACCTGCCGCCGGGCTTCGACATCGAATGGACCGCGCTGTCCTACCAAGAACGCCAGGCCGGTTCGCAGACGCCGCTGCTGTATACGCTGTCGCTGCTGATCGTGTTCCTGTGCCTTGCCGCGCTGTATGAAAGCTGGAGCGTGCCGACCTCGGTGCTGCTGGTGGCGCCGCTGGGTATTCTCGGCGCGGTGCTGGCCAACACCTTCCGCGGCATGGAGCGCGACATCTACTTCCAGGTGGCGATGCTGACCACGGTGGGCCTGACCAGCAAGAACGCGATCCTGATCGTGGAATTCGCCAAGGAAAACCTGGAGAAGGGCGCGGGCCTGATCGAAGCGACGATGCATGCGGTGCGCGACCGCCTGCGCCCGATCATCATGACCTCGCTGGCGTTCGGCCTGGGCGTGCTGCCGCTGGCCATCGCCTCCGGTGCAGGTTCCGGTGCGCAGCGCGCCATTGGTACCGGCGTGCTGGGCGGCATGCTGGTGGGCACCGTGATGGGCGTGTTCTTCATCCCGCTGTTCTTCGTGGTGGTGCAGCGCGTGTTCAACCGCAACAAGGGCAACGGAGGTGGCACGCCGCCGGCTCCGCGCGATGACGCTGCCCATGGAGGTTCCCATGAATAAGACCCCTTTGCTGCTGGCGCTCGTCGCCAGCCTGGGCCTGGCCGGCTGCTCCACGCTGGTGCCGAAGAACACCGCCGTTGCCCCGGCCATTCCGTCGCAGTGGCCGGCCGAAGCCAGCCAGGGCGAAGTGACCGATGTCGCGGCACTGGGTTGGCGCGACTTCTTCACCGATGAGCGCCTGCAGCAGGTGATCGGCCAGGCGCTGGACAACAACCGCGACCTGCGCGTGGCGGTGTTGAACGTGGAAAAGGCACGCGGCCAGTACCGCGTGCAGCGCGCCGACCGCGTGCCCGGCCTGGCCGCCACCGGCCAGATGGAGCGGCAGGGCACCAATGCCGGTGTCACCGAGCAGTTCACCGCCGGCGTCGGCGTGGCCGACTTCGAGCTGGATCTGTTTGGCCGCGTGCGCAACCTCAGCGAGTCTGCCTTGCAGCAGTACTTCGCTGTGGCCGCCAACCGCCGCAACGCGCAGCTGAGCCTGGTGGCCGAGACCGCCACCGCGTGGCTGACCTACGGTGCCGACGCGCAGCAGCTGAAGATCTCCGAGGCCACGCTGAAGACCTACGAGGATTCGCTGCGCCTGGCCGAGGCCCGCCACGAACGCGGTGGCAGCTCCGGGCTGGAGCTGAGCCAGACCCGCACGCTGGTGGAAACCGCGCGTACCGATGCCGCCCGCCTGCGCGGGCAGCTGGCCCAGGACCGCAACGCGCTGGCCCTGCTGGCCGGTGGCCAGGTCGATGCGGACCTGCTGCCGGACAGCATCGAACCGCAGCTGCTGGCCCTGGCCCCGCCGCCGGCCGGCCTGCCCAGCGACGTGCTGCTGCAGCGCCCGGACATCATGGCCGCCGAACACCAGCTGCTGGCGGCCAACGCCAACATCGGTGCCGCGCGTGCCGCGTTCTTCCCCAGCATCACCCTGACCGGCAGCATCGGCAGTGGCTCGGGCGAACTGTCCAACCTGTTCGACAGCGGCACGCGCGTGTGGAGTTTCCTGCCGAAGATCACCTTGCCGATCTTCCAGGGCGGGAAGCTGCGCGCGAACCTGGCGGTGGCCAATGCGGATCGCGATATCGCCCTGGCGCAGTATGAAAAGGCGATCCAGAGCGGTTTCCGCGAAACCTCCGACGCGCTGGCGCTGAATGTCAGCCTGGACGAGCAGGTGAGCGCGCAGCAGCGCCTGGTGGATGCGGCCGAAACGGCCAACCGCTTGTCGCAGGCCCGCTATGACGCCGGCCTGGACAGCTTCGTGACCCTGCTGGACGCACGCCGCACCGCCTACAGCGCGCAGCAGACGCGCCTGCAGACCGAGCTGGCCCAGCAGACCAACCGCATCACCCTGTACAAGGTGCTGGGCGGCGGCTGGCACGAACGCGGGTAACCCCTGGTAGCGCCGGGCCATGCCCGGCGGCTTTTTTGGGGCGTGCGCGACATCAAACGCCGACCGCGCATGAAGGCGGAGGTAACATCGGTAGCGCCGGGCCATGCCCGGCGGCTTCTGCCGCAGGTCCAATCGCTATCGCATCGGCCATCGGCACCAAGCAAACGGGTATTCATCCAGTTCGGCAGCAAGCCCCGCACGGATCGGATTCCCCAGAATGTAGAGCGCATGACGTCTCAACGCATCTTCATTGCGAACAGCGTGGTCGAAGTAGCTCGGCTGCCACAGGGGCGTCTCCACACCGAACTGCTGCCCTATAAGGCGGCTGCTGCGTGATTTCAACGTTCCCATCAATCGGGCGAGCGTGCCGGCGCGCAACTGCATCAACCAATGAAGATGGTCGGGCATGACGACCCATGCGAATGAGCGACTCAGTCGCTCGCGCTCGACGAGGCGCAGTGTATCTACAAGGCATTCTGCGCAGCGAGGGTCTGCAAACACCGGGCGTCGCTTCAGCACCACGGTGGTCAATACGTAGTACCCGTCGATGCGGGATTCGCGGCCACGTTGGAGATGACGGCTGGACATTGGGCCAGTCGGGGAATGCGCTTTGAATCCACCTATCGGCGGATACCTTGGCCCCCTGTGAGGTTCTGCCGCGCGGCGCCGGGTCGGTAGCGCCCGGCCAATCCCGGCGGCATAAATACGGCGTTAAATAGACCAGACACAAGCCCCCCGGACCGAAAGCCCGGCAAGGCCCGGCGCAACCCGAACGTGGGCGGTA
>NZ_JBRRCR010000103.1:0-12637 GCF_056759115.1 Stenotrophomonas sp. STEN087
GGGGGTCTGGGCCCCCCCCAAACCCCCGCGCGCCCGGGCCGCGCGCGGGCGCGGCCCGGCGTCCCCCCCCGCGCCCCCCCCGGCCCCGGGGCCCCGGCCCCGGCGGAAATACCCTGCCGCGTTACAACGCTTCCAGGCTGCACCACGGCAGTTCGGGCAGGCCCTGCCCGGCCACGGCCGCGGCCAGATGCGCGTCGGCGCCGTCCACGTCGATGCCCTGGCGGCCGTACCACGCGGGGTCGTAATAACTGTGCGCATAGCGCTCGCCGGCATCACACAGGATGCTGACGATGCTGCCCTGGTGGCCGGCTTCGCGCATCCACTGCGCGGCCTGCAGCACGCCGATGAAGTTGGTGCCGGTGGAGCCGCCGACGCGACGCCCGACCTGGCGGCTGACGTAGCGCATCGCCGCCAGGCTGAGTGCATCGGGCACCTTCACCATCGCATCGACGCTGGTCGGGATGAAGCTCGATTCCACCCGCGGCCGGCCGATGCCTTCCACGCGCGAACCGCCGCTGCAAGTCAGCCCGCGCCATTCCGGCTCGCCTGCCACGGCGGCCTGGTAGCCCTCGAAGAACACCGAGATTTCCGGGTCGGCGCAGAGGATGCGGGTGTCATGCCGGCGGTAGCTGACATAGCGGCCGAGGGTGGCCGCGGTGCCGCCGGTGCCGGGGCTGCACACGATCCATTCCGGGATCGGGCTGGGCTCCTCGGCCATCTGCTTGAAGATGGATTCGGCGATGTTGTTGTTGGCGCGCCAGTCGGTGGCCCGTTCGGCGTAGGTGAACTGGTCCATGAAATGGCCGCCGGTCTCGCGGGCCAGCCGTTCCGAATCGCAGTTGAGGTCGCAGGCGCGCTCGACCAGGTGGCAGCGGCCGCCGTGGAATTCAATCGCGGCGATCTTCTCCGGCGAGGTCGTTGCCGGCATCACCGCGATGAACGGCAGGCCCAGCAGGCGCGCGAAATAGGCTTCGGACACCGCGGTCGAGCCGCTGGACGCCTCGATCACCGGCCGCCCCTCGCGCAGCCAGCCGTTGGCCAGCGCGTACAGGAACAGCGAGCGCGCCAGGCGGTGCTTGAGGCTGCCGGTGGGGTGGCTCGATTCATCCTTGAGGTACACGTCGATGCCCTCGAACCCGGGCAGTGCCAGCGGGATCAGGTGGGTATCGGCGGAACGGTTGAAATCGGCTTCGATCTTGCGGATGGCCGCGGCCACCCATTCACGCTGCGACATGGCGGGCAATCGTTGTCAGGACGGAACGGTGCGATCCGTCCATTGTACGTCGCAGTGCCGTCAGGTGGCGGCCGGTAGAATGACGCCATCCGGCCATCACGGCCCTGTCTGAAGGACCTTCCCCCATGACCCTTCCCGCCCTGCGCGATATTCCCGGCGTGGCTGCCCAGGCCCCGGCCGAAACCCACGGCTTCGTGTTCAACCACACCATGCTGCGGGTCAAGGACATCACCGCCTCGCTGGACTTCTACACCCGCGTGCTCGGCTACCAGCTGATCGACAAGCGTGATTTCGCCGAAGCCCAGTTCAGCCTGTACTTCCTGGCCTACGTGCCGGCCGGCGTGGCCGTGCCGGAAGACGATGCCACCCGCCGCGTGTGGATGGCCGGCCTGCCGGGCGTGCTGGAACTGACCCACAACCACGGCACCGAGACCCAGGATGGCCCGGTCTACCACGACGGCAACAGCGACCCGCGCGGCTTCGGCCACATCTGCGTGTCGGTGCCGGAACTGGAATCGGCCTGCCAGCGCTTCGAAGACCTCGGCGTGCCGTTCCAGAAGCGCCTGACCGATGGCCGCATGAAGAACATCGCCTTCATCAAGGACCCGGACGGTTACTGGGTCGAGATCATCGCCAACGCCTGACCGGCCGCGCCAGGCGCTCGCCGGGCATGGCCCGGTGCTACCACAGCGGTCCCCTTCTGAAGAGGTACGCATGGAAACGATGGAACTGCATCGCGGGCGCCTGATCGACCACCTGCAGCTGGTGGTGCGTGACCTGGCCGCCAGCCGCCGCTTCTACCAGGCCGTGTTCGATGCCATCGGCATCCCCATCGCCGGCGAAGGCCCGGACTATTTCTGGGCCGACGAACTGTTCATTTCCACCGCCAGCAGCGAGGCGGCCGCCGGCCAGCTGACCGGTCGCCATCACCTGGCATTCCAGGCGCGTGATGCGGCCACGGTCGATGCCTTCCATGCTGCCGCACTGGCGGCAGGTGGCACCGACAACGGCGCGCCGGGCGAGCGGCCCTACCACCCGGGTTACTACGGCGCCTTCGTGCTCGACCCCGATGGCAACAACATCGAAGTGGTCTACCACGGCCCGGCGACCTACAGCGCCGACTCGGTGAAGGTCAGCTTCTGATTGCCGCGCTGCGCGCTCGCCGGGCATGGCCCGGCGCTACCAACGAAGAAGCCGGGCAATGCCCGGCTTCGTCCGTCCTGCACGGCCGCCTCAGTGGGCGGCCATGTAGATGTCCTGCAGCACGGCCTTTTCCAGCTCCAGCTCGCCCAGCAGGTTCTTCACGATATCGCCCAGGCTGAGGATGCCGACCAGCGTGTTGCCATCGGTGACCATCAGGTGGCGGCGGCGCGAGTACGTCATCAGCGACATGGCCTGCTTCAGGGTGGCTTCCGGCGCAATGCCTTCCAGGCCGGTGGTCGGCACGGTGGAGATCACCCGGCGGCCGGCCTGCGGGCCGTCGTCGGCCAGGCTGCGCACGATGTCCTTCTCGGAGATGATGCCGACCGGCACCCCGTCCTTGATCACCACCAGGGCAGCGATTTTATTCGCGCTCATCTTGTGGGCGGCGGCACCGATGGTGTCTTCCGAATCGATGGTGATGACAGCTTCTTTCTTGGATTGCAGGAGTTCGCGGACGTTCATTCTTGTTTCCTGGTGCAGGTCACTGAAGTCAAAAAGTGTGCTCTTCCGAATCGCCCCCTCCCCGGGAACAGACCTTTCAGCGCACGTCTGGCGCACGGTGCCGGCAGGTAACTGCATCGGCCAGCACGGTGCTGCAACGCGAACGAGGCCGGTGAAGGAAAACCCGCAGGGGCCTCGGACGATTCGATTCTACGACTGCCCTGCGCGGCCACTACCGGCACCGATGGGACGCTTCGTCGTGGAACCTGTCGACGATTCCGAGAATCGCACCTGCGGTAAAACCGGCGCTGAATACAGCCCTTTCAAGCCGCTCAAGTTCGCACCCGCGCGGCCGACGCACGCGCAACCGCCCGACCGTGCAAAGTCAGGGGAACGGTCGCCAGCTGCCGAGCACCGCCTCGGTGGTGTACTGCGCGGCCTCGTCACCGGACAGGTGATGCGACCACGCCACGCGTTCTTCCGGTGAGGCACCGGCACCGACGCTGCCGAACTCGCCGTAGTAAGTGGTACGTTCGGCATCGGGCTTGTCCCAGTTGTGCCAGCCAGCCTGCACGATGTGCGGGCCCAGGTTGGACTGCAGGAATACCGTGCGTGCGAACGGCCGCCACGGCCGCCCCAGGTAGGCGGTGCCCATGCCTTCGCCACGCAGCAGCGCGCGACGGAACACGTAGCCGAAGCGCTGTCCTTCCGGCGTGGATGCCGCGGTGATCCAGCCCAGCTTGCCCTTGGACACGATCGTGCAGTCATCGAACAGTGCGGTGGCCGCGCCGAAGATGAAATCCACCGTGCCTTCGATGTAGCAGTCCTTGAAGTGCAGCACGCTGCCTTCGTGCGTGTAGAGCGTGTCCTGGTTGCCGAGCAGGCGCACGTTGCGGAAGCCGCCGCGCGGCGGTGCGGCATACAGCGCCAGTGCCTGGCCGACGTTGCCGGCGGTGTTCTCGATGGTCAGGTCTTCGGCGATGAACTCATCGCCATACACGTACACCGTGGCCGAGCCACTGGTGCGCATCGCTTTGCCGGTGGCCGGGTCGACCAGGTCGGCGTAGTTGTTCCAACTGAGGATGGACGCACCGGGGCCGGCCCCGCGCAGCGTCACCCGGGTCTTTTCCTTCGGCACCTTCACCACGCCGCGGTACAGCCCCTCGCGCAGCACGATGACCTGGCGCGTGCGGTTGCCATCGGGAACCGCATCGATGGCCGCCTGCACGCTGCGGTAGTCACCGCTGCCATCGGCGGCCACCACCCAGTCGCGCGCGGCGGCAGGCAGCGCGGCCAGCACCAGCAGGCCGGCCAGGGGGAGGGAGAAACGGCTTAGCTGCGGCATGCGGCGTCCTGCGGGCAAGAGGGACGAAGGGCGGCCGGCGTTGCGTGCCGGCCGCGATCCAGGGGCAACGATCAGAACTTGTAGCGCAGGCCGAGCAGGAATTCGCGGCCGGTCCGGGTGTAGGTCAGCGGCAGTTTCCATGCCGAGGTACCCACCCACTCGTTGCTGGTTTCATTGGTCAGGTTGATGCCTTCCAGGCTGACTTCCAGATGGTCGTCGATCTTCCAGCTGATCGAGGCATCCACCGTGTCCACCGCATCCATGCCGTGGAAGCTGAAGCCCTGCACGCTGGCCGGCACCTGGGTGTAGTAGCCGTCGCGATGGGTGTAGGACACGCGCGCGCCCAGCTTCTCGCCTTCGTAGAACAGCGTGCTGTTGTACGAATTCTTCGACAGCCCGGTCAGGTCGGTCTTCAGCGAGGCCGCACCGGTGGAGGTCAGGTACTGGATCTGCGAATCGACCCAGGTGTAGTTCAGCTGCAGGCCCAGGTTGCTCCAGCGTCCCGGCAGGAAGCTGAAGGGCTGCACGTAGTTGAACTCGGCACCCTTGAGGTCACCACCGGGCGTGTTCAACGGACGGGTGAAGGTGAAGTCTTCATTGGGCGACACGCCGGTGCCGTCGAGCAGGCTGGCCGGCAGGCCACTGGCACTGAACGGCATGACCGTGCTGGTGCCCTGCACGAAGCTTTCGATGTCCTTGTGGAACAGCGCCAGGCCGAGCAGGCCGCCTTCCTGGAAGTACCACTCCACGCCCAGGTCCAGCGTGCGTGCGCGGATCGGGTCCAGGTTCGGGTTGCCGCCGTTGACGTAGCGGTGGCCGCTGGACAGGCTCAGCGTCGTGCCCGGGGTCAGCGAGGACAGACCGGGGCGTGCCATCACCTTGGCCGCACCGAAGCGCAGCATCAGGTCCGGTGACAGCTCGGCCACCAGGTTCAGCGACGGCAGCGTATCGGTGTAGTCGCGCGACACATGGGTCAGCACCATCGCGCCATCCACCGTGGAATAACCGGTGGAGGACTGGGTGGTCTTGACCCGGCGCACGCCCACGTTGCCCGACACCGGCACGCTGCCGACATCGAAGCCGAACTCGCCCATCAGCCACGCGCCGCGGTCACGCTCTTCCACGCTGCGGCGGGTCGCGTTGCGTTCGTACAGCTGGTAGATGCCCTGCCCGCTGTAGATGCCCAGCAGCTGCGACAACGCGGCCAGGTCGGGCACGGCCCAGGCATCGGGCGAACCGGCCACGCCGCCCAGGCGGGCGATGTCGACCAGTGCCGCCGGCACCGTGTAGCTGCCATCGGCGAACGCCGGCACCACGGTTTCGCTCTGCCGGCGGTACTCGCTGGTGTCGAACGTGTAGTCCTTGGCGAGCAGGCCGCCCCGCAGGGTGAACGACGGCCCGAAGTTCCAGGTGAAATCCAGCGCGCCGTTGTCGAAGCTGTTGCTGGCGTACTGCGGACGCAGGCGCACTTCGGCCAGGGTCCAGCCGCTGGTGTCGGTGGGGTCGATGCCGTAATTGAAGGTCGGGTGGGTGACGCTGTCGCGGAAGTCGTAGCTGTAGCCGGACACGTTGGCCTTGTCCATGATCAGCGTGGTCTGCACCGGGTTGGCGTGCTTCGAGCTGGAATGGCCGGCCAGCAGGTTGACCTTGAACGCATCGCTGAAGCGATGTTCGCCACTCAGCGAGACCTGCTTGAAGGCAGTGTTCCACTCATCGCGGCGCTGTTCGGAACGCACGCCGGCACCATCGAACAGGCCGTACAGCAGCGCGCCGGACGTGGGATCGATGTAGCCGTCGCGCAGCACCATGTTCTGCTTCTGCGCCGAGTAGGCAAACGAGATCGCCTCGATGTACTTCTCGCTGCGCACGGTATCGATCTTCGAATACAGCGCGTCCAGCGCGAACTCGGTGTTGTCGGTCGGCTTCCACTGCAGCGAGGCGGTCACGCCCAGGCGCTTCTGGTCGTGTTCCAGCAGCGTGTAGCGCGGGAAATACGGGTGCCACACACCATCGGCCAGGCCGGCGGTGAACGGCGAGCTGGGGCTGAAGCCGCCGTTGCTGCTGGCGCTGTACCAGCGGCCGGTGTTGCTGCCTTCCTCGCGCACGCGGCGTTCGGAATAGGCCACCGACAGCAGGCCACCGAAGCGCCCGTCGGCCCAGGTATCGGCGATCAGCGCGGCCGCACGCGGGCTGGCCTTCTCGGAAAGATCATTGAAGCTGCCCTGCCCGCTCGCCGCGAAGGTGAAGCCGTCGTAGTCGAACGGGCGCGCGGTGCGCAGGTCCACGGTGGCACCCAGCGAGCCCTCTTCCACGTCGGCCGAGGCGGTCTTGCGCACGATCAGCTGCGAGAACAGGTCCGAGGCGAACACGTTGAAGTCGAAACCACGGCTGCGGTTGGTGCCGCCGGACTGGTCGGAGCCGCCGACGGTGGTCAGCGCTTCCAGGCCGTTGATGCGCACACGGGTGAAATCCGGGCCGAGGCCGCGCACGGAGATGTTGCGGCCTTCGCCGGCGTCGCGGGTGATGGTCACGCCGGGGATGCGCTGCAGCGATTCGGCCAGGTTGAGATCGGGGAAGTTGGCGATGTCCTCGGCCACCACCGCATCGACCATGCCCTTTTCAGAGCGCTTGATGTCCAGCGCCTTCTCCACGCTGGCGCGGTAGCCGGTCACCGTCACCGCATCCAGTTCGGTGGGGTTGGCCGCGGCGGTGTCCTGGGCGGCAGCCGGGCCAGCCAAGGCCAGCACCGCACTGGCCAGCGCGCTGGCGGCCAAGGTAACCGGTGTCTTTTTACGATTCAGCCTGTGCGTCATGAAAATCCCTTGCAATCACTGCTACTGGCGGTCGAGGGTGCCTATCAAGAGATGACACCGGGGGACACGAAACGTAGCAGCGTCATGGAACTGACACATCATGCGGTGCAGCAAGACAGCGGCAGGCACCCGCAAGTGCCTGCCCACAAAGGAAAGTCGCGCCCCGCCCGGCAAGCCGCCAGGCCGAGGCTCAGGCCGTGTGCGCGGCCAGCGGCACCGGGGGCGGCAGGGGCCGCGCCCGGGTCGCCCACCAGCACAGCAGCGAGCCTGCGGTCACGAAGGCCACGCCCTGTACGTAGCCCATGCCCGGGTGCAGCGACAGCCACACGCTGCTCCACAGCACCGACAACACCGGGGCGAAGTAGGAAAAGATCGCCATCGAGGTGACGTTGCCGTGCTGCAGGCCATGGTTCCAGCACGAATAGGCGGTGGCGGTGAGCAGGCCGAACACCGCCACCTGGGCCAGGCCGCCCCAGTGCAGGTGCAGCGGCGGCGCATCGCCCAGCGCGTACTTCAGCCACAGCACCGCGGCGGTGGCGATCATGAACAACGGCACCGCGTTGCGCGAACCGCCGATGCGCCTGGTCACCAGCGAGTAGCTGGCCCACATGCACGAGGCGGCCAGCGCCAGTGCATAGGCCAGCGGGTTGCTGCGCAGGTTGGCCAGCAGCATCGCCGGCGACCACGCGCCTTCGCCGGTGATGACCAGCACCACGCCCAGCAGGCACAGCACGGTGGCCGGCAGCAGCAGCCAGTTGCCGCGCTGCATGCGGGTCAGCACGGTCAGCAGCACCGTCAGGCACGGCCACAGGTAGTTGATCATCACCAGTTCCAGCGCCTGCCCACGGTGGTGGGCCAGGCCGATGGACAGCGACAGCGAGATCTCGGTGCCGATGAACAACGCACCGCCGATCAGCAGATAGCGTCGCGGCAGCTGCGAGGGTCGCGGAACGCCCAGGATGAGCGCCGAGAACACGGCAGCGGCAGTGAAGATCAGGGCGGCGCCACCAACGGCACCGAAGATCTCGCTGATCGTGCGCAGCATGCCCAGGGTCGGGCTCCACAGCAGCACGGCGCTGGCGCCGATGAGGGTCGGAAGATGGGGTGACGCGGAGGCGCGCAGGGCGCGGAAGCCGTACATGGGGGCGACGACAACAGAAGGCGATCGATTGAAAGGCACGCGCAGCGATGCGCCCGGCCCCGACAGCGGGACAGGCAGGTCATGCGGACGCGTGGGTCCTGGGGAGTACGCTGGTCCGTAGCGTCGTCCCCGGAACGCCCCGGCACTGTGCGTTGCAGGGGGGTACGGCGGGAGGCGGGTTACAGCAGCCGACTGGCCGAAGCGGATTGTACGCTTTCGATGCTGCGCCGCAATATCGTCCTGTTCATCCACTCACCTTTGCGTAAAATTCCCGCCCCCACGCAAAATGACTGTCATGACGTTGACCCCCACCCGGATGTTCGCCCCGATTTTCGCCGTCCTGCTGGCTGCACCCACGGCGCATGCTGCAACGACCATCGACGCAGCGCAGTGGCAGAAGCTGGCACCCACGCTGCAGGCTGCACTGGAATGCCGCGCGGACCCGGATGCCGCAGCCAAGGCCCTGGCCGGCCTGTCGGTCAACCTGGATGGCACCGACGAACCGATCAAGCCGCCGGTGCCGTTCACCGTGTTCGGCCTGCAGGTCCGCTCGTTCTCGGTCTACATCGATCCCGACGGCGACCTGGGGGCCAGCTACACCAGCACGCTCTCGGCCAATGCCGCAGCGGTGCGCAACGCCTCCAAGCTGGGCAGGAAGCCCGAGCGTGATACCAGCATGGGTGTGCTGTCGATCGCCCAGGATGGATCGGCACAGCTGACCTGCCTGGTCTATGGCGCCTACGACGAGCGCGACTACCAGGAACCGTAAGCGACCCGTGGCGTGCGCAGCAGCCCTGTTCCGGCAGGGCTAGCGCGCGCTTCCTTCCACATACGGGCGCGACTGCAGGATCAGCACCTCATCGCCGACCACGGCCCATTCAATGTCCTGGTCGGCACCGCCCAGCGCCTGCCTGGTACGGGTACCGATGCGCGCCAACCGTGCAATCAGTGCATCGGTCAGCACCTGCCGCGAACCGGTGATAGGCACCTCGCGCACACCGCCACCGGCACGCGCCACCAGCTGGGTGTCTTCGGCCGACCGGCTCAGCACCTGTACCGCCTTCGACCACGATGAGTACATCACCTGCTCGGCCTGGCGTTTGCCTTCCACCACGCGGATGCCCAGCCCGCGCTTGGCCGAGATGTAGGTGACGTGGCGGCGTGCGGCATCGAAGGGATCGCGGGTGATCATCACCCCGGAGCTGTCCGATGGTGCGGCCACCTGCACCAGCACGGCCATCGCCACCGCATCCTGCGGCAGGCCCGCCGCCGTACGCGCTTCGTAGGCCTCGAAGTTGTAGACCGACGCCCAGACCGTCTGCACCGCCTTGGCTACCGCCTCCATGCGGGTCACGTTGGGCACCGTGGTGTACAGCCCAGCCCCGCTGAAGCCGGGCAGATCCTCGGAATTGGACGAGCTGCGCACGAACACCGGCGCGCCCTGCAACTGGTCGCGCCACTGGCGTTCCAGCGCACGCACGAAGGCAGCATCGGCCGGTGCGTTCTCGATCTGCGTACGCAGCGACGCCAGCGCATTACGTCGCACCGCCGGATCGCTGTTGAACCCCGGCCGCTGCTGCAGTTCGCGCAGGCGTTGCGGCACCTGCAGCCGCTGCTGCATGGCCTGGTACTGCGAGAACGGAATGCAGAAGCCATCGGGCACCCGTGCCGCCGGTGGCAGCACCGCACGCAGCGTGCCGAGGTTGGCGGCCTTCACCCCGCAGTGCGAGCTGTCACGCGCACGCAGCGCCTGCAGCGGCTTCAGCGCCACCACGGCCAGGTCCGGGCGCGGCAGGCTGCGCTGCACAGGGCGTGCGGCAGTGGCAGAGGGCGTGCGTGCCGGCCGCGCCAACGGGGTCACCCGGTAATCGCAGCCGGTCACCTCCAGCGCCACCCAGCGACCGTCGTACTGGCGCAGCGCGTCCTGCGCATCGCGCACGTAGACGTTGGGAATGCCCCAGCCCTTGGCCAGCAGGTTGACGTGCGAGAGCAGGGTCGACGGCCGCTGCGTCACCAGCCCGGCGACCGGGGCCAGCGCGATCGGCACCTCATCCAGCACCGGGATATCGCGCGGCGACAGCGTGGCCAGCTGCGCCTCCGTGCGCACGATGCGCAGGCGCCCCTCCGCCTTCCCGGTGTTCAGCGGCAGGAAGCGCTGCTCACGCAGCAGGGCCTCCTGGCTGACGTAGGCCAGCTTCATCTCGCCCGCCAGCTGCTCATGCGCGGTGGAATTGGTCTTGAAACGGATCGGATCGGCGAACGAGGCGCGCAGCACTGCATCGGCCTCGCGCAACAGCGGCGAGGTCAGCTGGTCGCCTTCCCAGAATTCGTAGGTGTATCCCGGCAGGTCCTGCTGCCAGGCCACGGTGCCGAACAGGAAGCGCCGCTGCGGGTCACGGTACTGCGCGTTCACCATGGCCTTGTCCATCGAGCGCAGCAGCCGCTGCTGGCGCACGAACTGCTCGTGCAGGCCGTGGCGGCGCGTGTTGACGTAGTAGATGCGCCCGTTCTCGCGCCGGTCGATGACGAAGATCAGATGCGGCATTTCCAGCGCCGTGCCGGCGTTGTAGACGCGGGCCATCTGCATGAACTGTGCGCGGCTGTCGATGCGCGGAAGATAGTCCGGCCCTTCGGCCGGCTGCTGTGCCGCGTCAGGGCGATGCTCATACGCCGAGGGCTTGCGTGCGGTCTGTGCCAGCGCGGGTGCGGCGCAGGCCAGCAGCAACAGCAGGGTCGCGCGGTACCAGAAGGTATTCATACGGGATCGGTCCTTGATGCCGCTACGGAGACAACAGGGTACGCGGTCCGGTGGCGATGGCCCATCAGCCATCGCCACCTCGAAACGGCTCGCCTACCTCACTTCGAACAACGCCCGCGCTGGGCCAGGCTCAGCTGCGCCACCTCGCGGCGGCCCTCGGCCTCAGGCATCACCGTCAGCTTGGCACCACCGACGAACACGCCCATCTTGATCGACTGCTGGATGAAGTAGTTGCGCCCCGCTTCGGTGTACAGCTTGACGTCGTTGGGCGAGAACTCCGATTCGGTGGAGATCACGTGTTCCTGGTTGCCCGGCACCAGGGTGTAGAAGAACACCTTGTTGGCCGTCTCACCCAGGCACTCGCCATCGATGCGCAGATCCGTCTTCAGCGCCTGGCCGACGAAGGAGTTGCGGTACACGTACACGCCCGCCTTGCCCTCCTCCGGAACCGGGAAGCTCTTGGCCACGTCTACCTGGCCCTTGTCCGACATCGGAACACTCGCACACCCGGACAGCAGGCTGATCGCCGCTGCCATTGCAACCACGTGCCACTTGCTCATCTACAGCCCCCTGTTATGCGTGCCATGCACGCGGATTGAATTCTGGAATCGCACCCGTGTTGAACGGGCGTGGTGGATCGACGCCCACCTCGACGCTGCGGCGGTTGCGCAGGCGGGTGGACGGATCGGGAAATCAAGCGTGGCGCGGGCATCCTCCGTGATGCGGGCAGCGGCGTGAGCGGATGGTGCCATGTCGGCAGGGAGCGTCGCAATCGGCTCGCCACACCCTCTGCCTGCAACAAATCGCCTGGTTACAACACTTTCGAACTTTCCAACTTTTCTCATTGGCGGCCAAAGCCATCCATGCGAAACATGGACCGCCACCGAAAGCGGGTGGCACGGGCTTGCAATCCCGTTTGAACTACCTAGCAGTTACGCTTGTCTGTCGGCGCCATCCTCTGTGGATGGCGTCGGCAGACATTCTGCCCGCGCACCTATGGCGGGCGGCGCGTGGGGGCCTCGTGCCCGCCGGCTTTCCGCTAGGTTGTTCACCGGTATTGCAACCACGCACCGTCCGCCACCCTCGCCGTTAAGCGGGGTGGCTCCTTTGCCGCATGCATGAGGAAGCCGCCATGAGCACCACGCGATACCCGTATCTGTTCGCCACCCTGGGCGAGGCCGCCAACGCGCTGCCCGATGAGCTCGCCCAGCCGCTGGAAACCACCCTTGCTGCCCAGCAGGCCGATGATGGCATCACCCTGCTGGGTAACCTGCGACGCATCCGCCAGGTGGACGCCGCCGATGGCCAGCCTTTGCAGCGCAACGGGCGCAGCGTGGGGCTGTGCATGGCGCTGGCGCGCATCAACCGGGCAAACGCCGGGCTGACCGTGCTGCTGGAACTGCTGCACGCCAGCGAGCGCGTCCGCGTGGATGGCGACGAAGCGCAGCAGGTCGGCAACGACGTGCGCGAAGGCCTGCTGCTGGCCTGCCGCGGGTTGTCCGAATATGTGGATGTGCAGGTGCACGCCGCCTGAGGCAGCCCGCCGGGCATGGCCCGGCGCTACCGATGTTCGCCGGGCATGCCGTAATGCCGATGTTGGGCGGCGCCGGGTAGCGGCCGGCCCAGGCCCGCGCCCAATTGCCCCGCCGGGGGGTCTACACCCAGAACCGCATTGGGAGGGTGGGCGGCGTGTGGACGGCAC